>CAYTWY010000028.1:0-14864 GCA_964440925.1 uncultured Propionivibrio sp.
AAGAGGGAAATACGGCAGCCCCGAAAAGCACTATCCATGCGCATCTCGCGGCACATCGTCGCGAGAACGCCTATTGGCGGGCATTGCAGGGCATCGACAAAACGGGATTTCTGCCTGGCGGAAATTACGCCCCGACGACGCATCACAACTGACGCAAGTCGAACCAAAGTTTATACGTCAGCAGCCGCAGAAAGAGTTGTTCTCTTTCGCCGCCAAACGAGGCGATGGGTTTGAGCCAGGGGTCTTCACCCAGAATTTCTGTGAAACATTCGCGGGTGAGCGGCGAGGGGTCATTCCACAGTTCGGAGATAACAGGACTGTGCGCGATGTAGTAGGCAAAGTTAGGCCAGGAGCCGCTGGTAACAAGACTTTCTGTCTTCGGTTTTTTCCCGGAAAGACGCCTCCAGAGGCGACGCATCAGCGAACGCATCATGATTGTTGCCACGGACGCCTCGACGGAACAGCCGTGATTGTTGTCCGGTATGCGCCGTTGCTGCTCATTCGCGAGACGGTTTACGGCCCGACCAAAAACCCGGTTATTCAGCTTGAGCTGCGATGGCATCTGGTCAAATACGTCGATGATGGCGTTGTCGGTGAAGGGCGGATCCCACGGCACCATGCGCAACAACCAGATGTCTGCCATGGAATCCGATTCACGCCACAGGGGACGGACTCTTCGATCTTCCACAAGGTGCGGATTCCTGCGGATATCAAATGAAAAGTGCGCCTCAAGGCGCTCGCCGACCCGGCTTTGCCATTGCGGTGAAAGACCAAAATGCGGTTGGTAAAACTGATAAGCGAAGGGAGTCTGGCGATGAATGCCGAGAAAATGCCGACCGATATGAAGTTCGGCATGATCCAGAGAAAGTCCCTTTAGCAGAAGATCGGCGTAATCCCCGGTCATGACGCTATCGAGAGAAAGCGCATCGATTTCAGGGAAGAGCCCGTGAAAATGGTTGTCCTTGATGCACCAGAAGCCGCCACTGATCCGGACGCCTTCGCGGGCGGTCTGGCCATAATGCTCGAAATCTCGCAGCATCAGGTGGTGGTTTGTGCCGGAAAGGCGGGCGATTCTCCGGGCAACTTCGCTTTCGCGGTTATTCGAATCGGCAAAGGTCATGGTGGTTAGCGCGGACGGTGTTTCCGCCGCATAGACCATGGTTCTGGAGTCGGCGCCCCCGCTCAGGAATACGCCCACCCTGCCGGCCTCGGCATGAGTACGTCTTTTTATCGACTGATCGATGGCCTCGGCCGTTCGATCGACCCAATAGCTTACGTCGGAGTTTGAGTAAGGTTCGGCGCGAGGGGTCCAGTATTCCGAGACTTTCGTATGCACGTCACATCCGCGTGAGCTAAAGATGTAGTGTGCAGCCGCATCAAGTGAACGGATTTCCTGATAAAACGTGTAGGGCGGGGTTCCGTAGGCCGTGCCTACGCCTTGTGCAAAGGTGTCAATATCAAGCGTGAGCGGCTGGCCCTGGGCCAATCGCCAGTCGGCCAGAACGTCGGAATGAGAGCAAACAACCGGGTTTCCGCCGCCGCTGATATAGACGGGAAAAACCCCAAGACGATCGGTGAATAAATGAAGCGTCTGTTCCCGCGCCTCGTAGACAAGAACCAGCGCGATGCCATTAAGTAGCGGCAAGAAATTCGACAGGCCACGCTTCCAGCGATCCAGCAGAAGGTGTGCCGCACAACCGCGCTGTCCATGAAGCGACGCGGCTTCCTGCCACAGCGTGGCGTCCCAGGCCAGGCGCCCGACAACGGCAACGGACACGCCGGACCCGGCATCACTGACCGGCTCCCATCGCTTGTCCGCCTCGATACGGATCATCACGCCATGCCAGGGCGACCAGTCAAGCGAATAGCCTTTTGAGTGTGGGCTGAAGCTGAGTTTTTCTCCCCACCCAGCGGCCTCCGAACCTCGCCATGCCAGCAATAACCCACTCATGCACGCCCCCTGCTACTGGCAATAATAGGGGGCAGCCCCCAATGGTTTCCGCCGGGTTGAAAGGCCTCGCTACCGCACTCCTTTTTTTCCCGCGCCATGATGTATCGCTTGTTCCCAGACCCGTATGGCGGGGGATTCTACGTTGCGCCGAATCGGCTGTCCAACGCGAGGCACGCACCGCCCGGGTGCAAAACAACGATCCGCGAATGAGTACGAACAGCAAGGCACTAAACAAATCGCCACGTGCCGCGCAATTATCACACGCAGAAGGCGCTGACGTACAATCAACGCGATCGTTGAATCGAGGAGAACGTCGTGGTTGTAGATGATGCCAAGCGGGCGCACACGGATCGCATGATCGCCGAAAGCCTGCGCCAGCGGCAAAGCCGGGAACTGGGCTATCGGGAGCAGGCGCTGAAAATCTATCCGTGGATCTGTGGCCGCTGCGCCCGCGAATTCACGCGGGAGAACCTGCAACAGTTGACCGTGCATCACCGCGACCATAACCACGACAACAACCCGCCCGACGGCAGCAACTGGGAACTGCTCTGCCTGTATTGCCACGACAACGAACACTCGCGCGAGCTGGACGCACAGGCGGCCCGGCTGGCCGGAGTCGATGGCGGCAAAGGGAAATCGGTTCGAGCCACGGCACAACCGTTTGCCAATCTGAAAGAGTTGCTGAAAAAGTAACGCGGCGCGGTGTGTGGCTCACCGCGCACGGCAGGCCTGGAGCGCAATGAATACGGCGCTCTCCACGGCAATGCCCGGAGATCAAGCATTCATGCGGGTTGCGGGGCAGGTAATGGACAATCCAGAGACGCCGGAGTCTACGTGAAGAGCCGCACGGCGCAACGAAAATAAGGTGACCTCATATTGAGCCTGGCCCCTTTTACCGAAAAATAAGGTGACCTCATATTGAGACTGGCCCCTTTTACCGTTTGCCGAATTTCTTCAAGGACGGGGCGACCATCATTGTGAATGGCACGGCGCTGTTCTTCGGCTTGTGCGCCGGCAGCTTCCTGGCTATTTACACGCTCGGGCTGTACTGGAAAGGGGTCAGCAAGGCCGGGGCGATCAGCGGTTTCCTGAGCGGTCTGGCAGTCAGCGTGATCGTGCTTTTCTTTGTTTTCGAGAAAGTTTCGAAGCCGCTCGGCTTGTGCAGTACCCTGTTCGGCATGCCTTCGCTGGGCACGGGAACGCCGCTCAAGGACATCGACCCGCTGGTCTTTGCCGTACCGATTTCACTCCTGATGACCCTGGTCGTCAGTTATTTCAGCAAGAAACCCGATACCGCCCATCTGGCCGCGTGTTTCCCGGAGAAATAAGCCGTTTTTCGGCCGGTAATGTTGGCCTGGAACAGGAGCCTGCGGGCTCCTTTTTCATGGCAGGTCGACACCGCCGGCCGCAAGCCCATGGGGCATGACGCCTGTCCGTACCATGCCAACCTGCCGGCAAAAATCTGCCGCCATCCAAAGGCAATATCCATGCGCTTCTCGCAACACAGCATCGCAAGATCGCCTATTGACGGGCAAGCACCGGCGTGCATTATTGTCAAAGTCATTGTCAGGCGGGAAAAGTTCCACGATAATGCCCCATCGCGTCGGGTTGAAACGCCATGACACCTAATCATCGGAACGGGATTGAAGACCGCATTTACGTGCTGCGCTCGCGCTGGGAGCATTATGTCGCGCAAGGCACGTTCGAGAACTTCATCGAGTTCACGGTCGCCGTCAACAGTCTGGCCGAGTATTTCAACCGCATGCGCCTGCCGGGTCTGGTGCGCATTTGCCAGGGGCTGGAAAATCAGGCTCTGAGCTGCCTTGGCAATACGCAGTCGCACCCGATCGAGGCAATGGAAACCCAGGCGCTGCAACGCCAGCTCGATACCCTGATCGACTCGGTGGCGCTTTCCAGAACGCCGATTGCCAAGCGCCGCCTCGAAGACAGCGCCACACCCGCTCCGGAAGCCGAATGGATCAAGCCGCGCTCGGTGTGGCTGGTGGTCGCGCCGGAAATGCAGAAAATGGCCGAGGCGCTCAAGAAGCAGCTCGACTTCTTCGGTTTCCTGACACAGACCCTGTCCTGGGACGAGCAGTATCCGCAGGGCGACACACCGCTGGCGGTACTCTTCATCCCGGTTTTCGGCTCACCCGGCAGCGACAAGCACGACTGCATCGCCCGTCTGCGCAAACTCTGCGTCACCAGCCAGCTGATCTACCTCGGCGCGCCGCCCTCGATGGAATCGATCGTCACACTGATGCGCTCGGGCATCGACATCACGATCCCCAAGGAAGAAGGCTCGCCCAGGGCCCTCAATTGCGTGCTCGATCTCGTCCAGCTCTACGAGCCGGAAAAATACCGCGTCCTCGTCGTCGAGGATTCGCGCGTCGCCGTTACCCTGATTCAGAGAACGCTGTCCGAACATGGCATCGACAGCCATGCCATCCGCGATCCCGGCACCCTGCTCTTCGAGCTGGAGACCTATCGCCCCGACCTCATCCTGATGGACATGTACATGCCGCGCTTCAATGGCGTCGAGGCCACGCGCGTACTGCGCCAGATGTCGACCTGCCGCTCGCTGCCCATCGTTTACCTGTCCGGCGAATCGGACGTCAGCATGCAGGTCGAGGCGCTGCGCCTGGGCGGTGACCAGTTCCTGATCAAGCCATTCAATCCGGTGCTGCTCGCTGCCGTGGTCAAGACCAAGATCGAGCGCTACCGCGAGTCGCAACGTTCGACGCGACTCGACGGGCTGACCGGGCTGCTCAACCACACGGCGGCAAAATCGCAACTGAAAGCCATGACCAGCCGCATGGAGGCACACCATGCATTGACCGTGGTCATGATCGACATCGACCACTTCAAGTCGGTCAACGACACCTATGGTCACCCGGTTGGAGACCAGGTCATCCGTGTTCTGGCCTGGCTGCTCAAGGGGCGGTTGCGCGCCTCCGACATGATCGGACGCTACGGCGGCGAGGAATTCCTGATCGCCCTGCCCGACGTTTCACCAGAAAAAGCGGCCATGGTCATCGACCGTATCCGCGAGGATTTTTCCACGCTGCCACACGCCCACCCGCACGGTGCGCTGTTCGCCTCGTTCAGCGCCGGCTTGGCTTCCTTCCCGGACTTTGCCTCGGCGCAGGATCTCACCGAAGCGGCTGACAACGCCCTGCTCGAAGCCAAGCGTCTGGGGCGCAACCGGGTCGAAAAAGCATCGACACAAATGGCTTCGGCATAAAGCGCAGCTCAGCCGAACAGCACGCAGCCCCAGACGAGGGGCACATTGATCAAGGCCAGCAGAACGGCGGCGCTGCCGATATCCTTGGCACGCTTGGAGAGCGGGTGGCGTTCGCACGAGATGCGATCGACGACCGCTTCGACCGCCGAATTGAGCAGCTCGACGATCAGCACCAGCAGTACGCTCCCGACCATCAGAGCGCGCCCGGTGCCACTCACCGGCAGACAGAAACAAGCTGCCAGCAAGGGGGCTGCAAGCACGACTTCCTGGCGGAACGCCGCCTCGCCGGTGAAAGCCGCACGCAAGCCGGCCAGCGAATAGCGCCACGCGTTCCAGATTCGCACCCAGCCGGTCTTGCCTTTATGCTCAGGCTGATCACCCACGAAAATCCCCCCGATGCCAAGTTTCGGCAAGTATAGCCGCATCCCGCGCGAACCAGGACGCTGTCCGCCTGTCGGGAGAGCGCGCAATTGGTTAAAATCGCGCTCAATCGTTGTTCCCACGAAACTGCCCTAGCGGAGAAACTGCCCGATGAACCAGGATGAACTCAAACAAGCCGTAGCGCGCGCCGCCCTCGCTTATGTCGAAGAAGGCCGCCTGGTCGGCGTCGGTACCGGATCGACGGCGCGGCTGTTCATCGACGCCCTGGCGGAAATGAAGGCGCGCATCGCCGGCGCCGTGGCCAGTTCGGAAGACACCCGCATGCGCCTCGAAAGGCACGGCATCCGGGTCGTCGATCTCAACACGGTATCCGACCTGCCGGTGTATATCGATGGTGCCGACGAAATCACTGCGGAAATGCACATGATCAAGGGCGGCGGCGGCGCACTGACGCGGGAAAAAATCGTCGCCGCCGTGGCCAGAAAGTTCGTCTGCATCGCCGATGCTTCGAAATGGGTCGATGTGCTCGGCCGTTTTCCCCTGCCGATCGAGGTCATTCCAATGGCGCAAGCCCACGCCGAGCGGGCGTTGGTTGATCTGGGAGGAAGACCGGTGCTGCGTCAGGGCTTCGTCACCGACAACGGCAACCTCATTCTCGACGTGCATGGCTTGCAGATTCTCGACCCGGTCGATCTGGAAGGGCGCATCAACCAGCTGGCCGGCGTCGTCACCTGCGGCCTGTTCGCCCGCCGCCCGGCCGACGTCTGCCTGCTCGGCACGGAAAACGGCGTCGTGACATTGAGCGCCGAATAAAACGCTGCCGCCCTCCGCTCCAGCGCCGCGCTCAGCGCGGTGGCACGTAGCCTTGCAACTGATCGGCACCGTCGCCGAAGAAGTGCTTTTCCATCTGCTCGGCAAGATACTTGCGATGCCCGACATCGGCAAGATTGAGCCGATTCTCGTTGATGATCATGGTCTGCAGGCGCACCCACTGCTGCCACGCTTCTTTCGACACGGCAGCAAAAATGCGCTGCCCGAGTTCGCCCGGGTAGGGGGGAAAATCGAGTCCTTCGGCCTCGCGGCCGAGCTTGGTGCAATGAACCATCCGTACCATATGATGAAAGCTCCGTAAGGCAAAAAAACGCGTCAAAGAATCGGTCAGAGGGCCTTGGCAAACACCTTGGACCGGCGCTGCAGGTTGTATACCAGGCGCTTCTCGGCCGGCAGGTCATCGACCGACTGCAGCACGAAACCGCGCTCCTTGAACCAGTGTGCGGTCACCGTGGTGAGCACGAACAGGCGCTTGATGCCGGCCACGCGCGCGCGCGCCTCGATGCGCTTCATCAACTGTTCGCCATAGCCCCAGCGCCGGTACTGCGGATGCACCGCCACGCAGGCCAGCTCGCCCTGATCCTCGCCATACGGATACAAGGCCGCACAGCCGACGATGAGGCCGTCGTGCTCGACCACCGAGAAACGGTTGATTTCGCGCTCCAGCAGTTCGCGCGAGCGGCGCACCAGCGCGCCCTCTTCTTCCAACGGCTGGATCAGCGCCACCAGGCCACTGATGTCGTCCGGGCGCGCATCGCGCAGGATTTCGAGCGATTCGCGGGTAATGATGGTTCCAACGCCGTCGCGCGAGAAAAGTTCGCGCAGCAAGGTACCGTCCTCCTTGAAACCGATCAGATGCACCCGCCCGACTCCGGCGCGGCTGGCGCGCACAGCGCAAGGCAGATAGCGCCGGATATCGAGCGACAGCCAGTCACCGCTGGAAACGAGCCGTTCGGCCATGTCACAGGTCATCTCGTCGAGCAAGGTACCGTCCTTGTCGGTGACGCCCTGGCTGTCGGTAAGAAAAATCAGCTTGTCGGCATTGATCGCCGTCGCCGCCGCCTCGGCCACTTCTTCCATCGCCAGGTTGAAGATCTCGCCGGTCGGGCTCGCGCCGAGACACGACAGAACGACGATATTGCCGAGACCGAGCTGTGCCCGGACGCCTTCGGCGTCGATCTTGCGCACACATCCGGCATACTGCATATCGACGCCGTCGAGCACGCCGAGCGGCTTGGCGGTGATGAAATTGCCTTTCACCACGCGGATCGTGCTGTTGGCCATCGGCGTATCCGGCAAGCCCTGCGAGAGTAACGCCTCGATTTCCAGATATACGCTGCCGACCGCGTCGATGACGCAATCGAGCGTTGCCGCATCGGTGATGCGGTAGCCGCCGTGCGCTTCCGACTTGATATTCTTCTCGCGCAGTTCTTCCTCGATCTGCGGCCGCGCCCCGTGCACCAGCACCAGGCGCACGCCGAGCGCCGCCAGCAAATTGGCGTCGTAGGCCAGGGTACGCGCCAGCGGCCCGGCAATCGCCTTGCCGCCAAAAGCGATGACGAAGGTCTTGCCGCGAAACAGGTTGACGTAAGGGGCAACCGAACGGAACAGCGAGATGAAATGGCCAGGGCTCAGTTCTTCAACCATGTCGTTATTTATCCTTGGGCTTTTTCTGTTTCTCAACCGCCAACGCACTTTCCAGGCGTTCGCAGATGGTACGCAAAATCTTCACGCGGGCAAAATTCTTGTCGTTGGCCTCGACCAGCGTCCACGGCGCCGAGCGGGTACTGGTGCGTTCGACCATGTCGCACACAGCGGCATGATAGGCGCCGCTCTTTTCGCGGTTGCGCCAGTCCTCCTCGGTGATCTTGAAGCGCTTGAAGTCGATTTTCTCACGTTCCCGGAAGCGCCTGAGCTGTTCCTCGTCGCTGATCTGCAGCCAGAACTTGACGAGTACCGCTCCGGCCTCGTGCAACTCGTGCTCGAAATCGTTGATCTCGGTGTAGGCGCGCAACCAGTCGGCTTCGGCACAAAAGCCTTCGACGCGTTCGACCAGTACCCGCCCGTACCAGGTGCGATCGAAAATGGCTACCCGCCCACGGCGCGGAATCTGCCGCCAGAAGCGCCACAAATAGGGCTGCGCACGCTCTTCCTCGGTCGGCGCGGCGACCGGAACGATCTGGTATTGACGCGCGTCGATGGCCGCCGTCACGCGCCGGATGCTGCCGCCCTTCCCCGCCGCGTCGGAACCCTCGAAGGCCAGAATCAGCGAACGACGGCGAAATTCGGGCCGCCGCACCAGCTCGGAGAGTTTTCCCTGCCAGCGCGCCAATTCGTTTTCGTAGGTCTTCTTGTCGAGCTGCTGTTCCAGGTCGAGCGAAGTCAGCACGTCGAGACAGTCGATTTTCGGCGCCATCGGCGGCGCCACCGGGAAATTGCGCTCGCGCGACTCGGCCAGGCGCTTTTGCAGAGCATCGAGAACGATCTTGCCGACCGTCAGCGACCGATAACGGTCATCCGTCCCTTCAACGACAATCCACGGCGCCCACGGCGTGTTGGTCATGCGCAGAACATGACCGGCCGCTTCCTGCAGCTTATCGTAGGTTTTGGTGCGCTCCCAGCTCTCCCGGGTCACCCGCCAGGCGGTACGCGGGTCTTTCTCCAGCGCCTTCAGGCGCCGGCGCTGACCGTCACTGGAGAGGTGGAACCAGAACTTGAGCACCAGTGCGCCTTCGTTGACCAGCATCGCTTCGAAACGATTGATCTGATCCATGCGCTGATCAAGATTGCCGGTCGCCAGCTCGCCGCGAATCCGCTCGGCGATCGGGCTCGAATACCACGACCCGGCAAAGATACCGATTCGCCCCTTGGGCGGAAGCGCCCGCCAGAAGCGCCACATGTACGGCCGCTCGCGCTCCTCGTCGGTCGGCGCGGAAAAGGCCAGGGTCGACAGGTAACGCGGATCCATCCACTCGTAGAGGACATTGATCGTTTCGCCCTTGCCGGCGCCATCCACACCGCTGACCAGGATGACGACCGGGAATTTGCCATTCTCGCGGAATTCGAACTGCGTATCGAGCAACGCAGCACGCAACAACGGCACCTCGTTGCGGAAGGTTTCCTTGTCGATGGCATGCCCCAGCTCGGCCGCTTCAAACATCGTCGCCTCCTGGCGCAAAATCGCCCCATGTCGCCTGCATCGCAGCCAGGGCGGCCAACCCGGCAGTCTCCGTGCGCAGGATGCGCGGCCCGAGGGCAATCGGGACGAACCCCGCCATTTCGGCGAGGCGCATTTCTTCCGGCGCCAGACCGCCTTCGGCGCCGATCAACAGCTCGATGGGCATTGCCGCGCCCGGCACGGGCAGGTTGCGCAAACCGTGTCGCGCGCCGGGCGCGAGCATCAGGCGCAAGGTCTGCGCCGCTGCCGCCGCGCGCAGATAATCATCGAGCGCTTGCACATCGGACACCTCCGGCAAGCGGTTGCGCCCGCACTGTTCGCAGGCGGAAATCACTACGCCGCGCCAGTGCCCGACGCGGCGCACGGCACGCTCGCCCTGCAGTTTCATCACGCTGCGCCGCGAAGCCACCGGCACGATGCGCGCCACGCCAAGCTCGACGGCCTTCTGCACCGTCGTATCCATTTTTTCTCCGGTCTGCAGCGCCTGCACGAGGGTCAGGCGCAACGGCGACTCGCGTTCCAGATCCAGCCAGCGCACCACCTCGACCGTCGCCCGCTCGCGCCCGACCCCGGCCAGCCGGCACAGGTATTCGCCGCCCCGCCCGTCGAACAGCGTCAGCGCATCGCCGGCGCGCAAACGCAGCACGCGGCAGGCATGGCGGGCGGCATTTTCCGGCAGATCGACGCAGTCCCCTGGAGCGAGGGGAAAAGGGCAATGGAAGCGTGGCGTATTCATGATGCTATTATAGGGACATCTTCATGCAAGCCGGGATAGACACAGGAGTCTTCAAGCATGGCCATCAGCGCACCGATCTGCAATTTTGGCTGGAAAGCCCCGGATTTCGAACTTGCCGACACCTTCGGCACGCATCACACCCTGTCTTCGCTGCGCGGCACCAACGGCCTGCTGCTGATGTTCATCTGCAACCACTGCCCGTATGTCCAGTCGATCCTCGGTCGCCTGTGTCGGGACGTGCGCGAGATCCAGGCTCTGGGATTCGGCGTGGCGGCGGTGATGAGCAACGACACACGAGCCTATCCGGAAGATTCGCTGGCGCACATGAAAACGCTGGCCGTAGCCCAGAAATTCACTTTCCCCTACCTCTACGACCCGACGCAGAACGTGGCGCGCAACTACGCTGCGGCCTGCACGCCCGACTTCATGGGCTTTAACCGCGACCTTGAATTGCAGTACCGCGGTCGCCTCGATTCGGACGGCTCGGCAGCGCAGACGCCGGACGCACGCCGCGAGTTGCTCGAAGCCATGCGCCTGATCGCCGCGACCGGGCAAGGGCCGCTTGAGCAGAATCCGAGCATCGGCTGTTCGATCAAGTGGAAAGACTGAAACCGGCGCACCTCGTCCGCCATGTACGAATCCCGACAGCAAGCGCTGATCTCCTCAAGCCACTTCATGCATCGGCTGCTGCACCACTTCCATTGGGATGAAAATATCTAGCCAGCCTGCAAGCCTCGCCCTTCTTGACTCCCAAACGAATACCCTTCGAGAATGGCGTGTTTCCTGCCTCGCAGACCACCGCGCAATTCAATTTGCGCGACGCCGAATCAATCGACCAGTGTCTTGAACATCACCAGCGCATCGACATAACCCAGACGCGAATGCCGGAACGCTCCGGGCAAGACGCCGACCACGGCAAAGCCGAGCTTCGTCCATAAGCGGACAGCACGCTCGTTTGTCGCCACGACAAAATTGAACTGCATGGCCCGGAAACCCATGGCGACAGCCGTTGCCTGCGAATGCTCGCACAACGCCGAGGCCAGCCCTTGCCCCTGCGCCTCCGGCGCAACCACATACCCGCAGTTGCACACATGAGCACCCAGCCCCGGCTGGTTGGGCTTGATGTAATAGCTTCCCGCCACCCGCCCGTCGTCGCTACACACCACAAAAGTCGCCGCAGGCATCTCGATCCAGACCTTATGAATCTCCGCCTCGGTGCTTTGCGGAGAAAACGAATACGTCTCACCGGCGGCAAACGTCGGTTGCAGGAATGACCAGAGAATCGGCCAATCGCTCGGTTGGTAAGGGCGGATGCTTGGCATGAGCGGATAGGAAAAATTAATGAAAGAAAATCACCGGGTATGGCGCTTGGGGAACAACGAACGCGCCCACACAAAAAGGCGGGCATGGCACTTTCTTGCAAAGAAATACATGGCCAGTAACGGCAAGGCTAACAACGCCTGAACAGCCTGATTCTTAAGCAAACCGAGGCACTCAACGACCAACTCCAGATAACCCATTCGGCCAGTAACGTAATTTACCCAGCCGGCCAGAAAGACCGGATAAACCATACTCAGGAAAAACCATGCGCCAGCAACAATGGGCAGGAGTACAAGCAGGGGTTCAGTAAAGCGATTGGGGCAAACGAAGTGAATCGCAGCAACCAGCATCAACATCCCGACAAATGCGACAGCGTAAATTTGCATGGTCAGAAAAACCGAGCAATACAAGATGCAAAGCACAGCAAACAGCATCGGCAACTTCGAACGATAACGTAGCGAGACAAGCGCCGCACCAGAAACAGCAAAAAGGACAGACAAAACAAAGGCTCGTTCAACAAACAGGAAGCGTGGCAACGCCACTTGCATGAGGACAAGATTGACCCAGAGAAAGGGGACAACCAGGTAAAGCGCAAGAAGCTTGCCGAGGATAATTACAGCTTGCTTGACCATGACGCTCACCTTACACCCCAACGAATATCTGAATAAACCACAATCTTAACCAGATGCCCGTCAAATGGCGATCTACGAGCAAAAGTTCTCTGCAGGCCAATTTTTACGCCACGTTCACCCTGTCTCGAACATCCGTTCCACGGCTCATGCAAAAACGTGGTCGGCTAATTCTCCTGGAGCAGGGTCAGCTCGTCGTCGGTGTGCCGCAGGCGAATAGCCAGTGTGCGCGCCAGCTGGCGCACCAGAATGAAGGCAATGCGTTTGTGCTCTTCGGCAAGCTGATTGAATTTCTCCAGCGTCAGCACATACATGTCGCAATCCTGGCTAGCCACGGCATCGTTACCGCGCGGCCGATGGTCGAGAAAAGTCAGGCCACCGAAGAAGTCACCGCGCCCGAAGGTGGCGACATGCTTCAGCCCGGCGCCCTTGCCGACGCGACTGACGATTTTCGCCTCGCCCTTGCGAATCAGATAGAGGTCGGCACCTGAATCGCCGCAGGCGTAGATTTTCTCGCCCGCTTTCCAGGAACGCTTTTCCAGACAGACTTCGAGATCGGCCAGCGTATCCTCGCGGCTACCCTTGAACCATTCGACCTCGCGCAGTTCGAGCGGTGGAAAGTCGCCCGCCGCCTTTTCGCCAACGCCGAGCAGGCGGTTCTCGACCCATTCGATGGCCGCTTCCAGCGTCGGCATGAAAAGCACCGTATCCTGCACCTCGAGTCCTGCCAGTTCGAGAAATTCGCGCAGATTGCGGCCATTCGGCAAATGCTCGCGTACATTGGACAGCAGCAGGGGCACCTGCCGCTCGGAGAGCACGTCGCGAATCAGTTTCAGCGTATGCGCCGCGGTCAGATCAACCGACTGCACCCGTTGCAGGTCGAGGATCATGTAGTCGGTTTTCGCCAGTTCCGGCTCGACGGCGCGATACAGCTGCTGCGCGGTACCAAAGAAAAGGCTGCCCTGCAGCTCGAAAATGACCGCTGTATCCCCCATGGCCTCCAGCACATGCATTTCGTTCTCGGGCCGATACCAGGTCGAAGAACGCTGGCCGACGAAGCTCTTGCGACGAATGACGTTGCCACCGACCTGCTCGCGCAGGAAGAGCATGATCGACAAAATGACGCCGACCACCGAGGCGGCGATCAGGCCGACGGTGAGCGCCACGCCAACCACCGCCAGCACAACCGAGAAATCGAGCACCGTCGAACGCGATTCGAGGAACCGCAGAGGGTCGGAATCGATCATGCGGAAACCGACAACGATCAGTACGCCGCTCAAGGTCGCCACCGGAATCCAGGCCACAAAGACGCCCAGCAGGAGGCCGGCAAACGCCGCCAGAACCCCCTCGACAACCCCGGAAATACGTGTGCGCGCCCCGCCCGCCAGATTGACCATGCTGGCGCCCATGGTTCCCGCGCCGGGGATGCCGCCACTTGAGGCAGCAACGATGTTGGCCAGACCCTGCGCCGCCAGTTCGCGGTCGGGATCGTGCCGGGTACGCGTCATCTGATCGAGCACAACACAGGTTTTCAGGGTGTCGATCGAAAGCAGTGCCGCCAGCGTCAGCGCACTGCCAACCAGCCCGGCGACCTGCGCCAGTTTCAGTTCACCAATCTGGAACCAGCGCTGGGTCAGCAATCCGAGATAGCCTTCCACGCCAGCGCCCAGCGGACCGATCACCAGGGCATTGCCTTCCAGCCGAAGCAACGCGGTATCGCCTGCGGCAAGCGCCGCATAGACCAGCGCTCCGGCGATGATTCCGGCGATAGTCGATGGAAGCGCCCTGACGAAGCGTCCGGCAAGAAGCATCGCCCCCACCGTCGCGCCGCCGATGGCCAGCGCGCGCCAGTCCCATTGCAAAGGCTGCGCCAGCGCGTCAAACCACCCGATCTCGCCAGGAAAACCCAGCAGCCGGGGAATCTGGCTGCCGATGATGATCAGGCCGACGCCGCTCAGATAGCCGCTGACCACCGGATAGGGAATGTATTTGATCAAGCGCCCGAAACCAAGAAACCCGATCAGCACCTGCACGGCTCCGGTCAGAACACCGAGAACCGTCAGCATCAGCACGATGCTCTCCGGCGCAACGCCCTGGCGCACCGTTTCGATGGCGAAAGCGGAAAGCACCGCCGCTGCCGGAGCACAGGGCGCGCTGATCAGACGGTCGGTGCCGCCGAAGGTGGGGGCAATGAGTCCCAGGGCGATGGCGCCAAGAACCCCGGCCAAGGCGCCAAAGGCCGCATATTGCGGACTGATCGCCGAATAGACGGTCACTCCGAACGCCACTGATGCCGGCAAGGCCACCAGCATGGCCGAACAACCGCCCCAGAAATCGCCGGCGTGGCGCATCCACGTTCCCGATAAATGTCGCATGACAAACGCCCCCTGGACAATGGCAGCCCCACTATACGCTTTCCGGAAAAACCGACCAACGACCACCGCATGACCTGGATACCTGACAGGCAAGCAGGCGTAGACGCTAAAATCGACGCCTGCCCAACCCGAAAGCGTGCCATGAACGACGCCCCTGCCTGCCCGTCCTGCGCCCGGACGATGACACGCCTGCGCCTGCCGCGCAAAAGCGCCGGCGAG
>CAYTWY010000028.1:14964-19082 GCA_964440925.1 uncultured Propionivibrio sp.
AAAAGACCCCAGCCCGGTCGGCGATCTCTTTCTGGCCGGCCTCGCCATTGCCCTGGGGCTCATTCTGCGCTAACCCGGCAGACCCGCCACGGCGTTGCTTTTAAGGCGACAAAACTCCGCCACCCCAAAAAACAACCTTGCTTTCCTTGGCGGATATCGCAAGTTGTGCAATGCTGTTCGTATGGAGTCCGGCGCGTTCGCGCCCCGGCAGGTGCCGGGAACGGCAAAAGCTGCAGTCGCGCCAATCGATTCCTGACCATGGGGAGCTGTCAGATGCCCGAGAAAAAAACAACCCAGCAAGAAGGTGCCGATTTTCGCGCCCAGGTCGACAACAAGCTGCTCGATTCCGTTGCCGCCGAGCCGGTCACCGCCAATTACAAGGAAATCTATAAGGCCGTTTCCCAGATTGCCCGCGAACAGCTGGCGCAACGCTGGGTCAAGACCCAGGTCGATGACCGCAAACGCAAGACGCGCCGCATCTATTACATGTCGATGGAATTTCTCATCGGGCGCACCCTGGACAACGCACTCTCGGCGCTCGACCTGCGCGAACTGGCGGCAGCGGCCTTTTCCGCGCCCGGTTCCCCGTCGCTGACGGACATCCTCGAATGCGAACCGGACGCAGCGCTCGGCAACGGCGGCCTGGGACGGCTGGCCGCCTGTTTCCTCGATTCGATGGCCACGCTCGAACTGCCCTCCTGGGGCTACGGCATGCGCTACGAATACGGCATGTTCGCCCAGTCGATCATCAACGGCGGCCAGGTCGAATATCCCGATTCCTGGCTGGTCGACGGTACCCCCTGGGAATTCCCCCGCCCCGGCACACATTTCACCGTGCGTTTCGGCGGCACTGCCGAACACCATGGTGAATGGGCGGAATGGAACGCCGCCGAGGCCGTCGAAGCGCGCGCCTATGACTACGTGATTCCCGGGCACGGCACCGAGCGGGTCAGCACCCTGCGCCTGTGGAAGGCCGGTGCACCGGCGCAGATCGACCTGAACGCCTTCAACTCCGGCGACTACGCCCGCGCCGCCGAAGTGAAGAACAGGTTCGAGAACATTTCCTGGGTTTTGTACCCGAACGACAGCACGCCAGCCGGGCGCGAACTGCGCCTGCGCCAGGAATACTTCTTCGTCGCTGCATCACTACAGGACATCCTTTTCCATCACCTCGAGGAACACGGCCACCTCAACAATCTGGCCGACCAGGTCGCCATCCATCTCAACGACACGCACCCGGCTATCGCCGTCGCCGAACTGATGCGCCTGCTGTGCGACGATTACGGCATGCTCTGGGCCGACGCCTGGCGCCAATGCAAGCGCATCTTTTCCTACACCAATCACACGCTGATGCCGGAAGCCCTGGAAACCTGGCCTGTCAGTCTGTTCCAGCATCTGTTGCCGCGCCACATGCGCATCATTTACCGCATCAACCAGGAATTCCTCAACGAAGTCGAGCAGCGCTTCCCCGGCGACATCGACCTCATCCGTCGCCTGTCGCTGATCGACGACGGCAACGGCAGCGAGGAGGGCAAACGGGTCCGCATGGCGCACCTGTGCATCGTCGGCAGTCATCGCATCAACGGCGTTTCGCAGCTGCACTCGGATCTGATGGTCCGGACCATCTTTGCCGACTTCGCCCGCCTGTTCCCGGAGCGCTTTCACAACAAGACCAACGGCGTCACCCCGCGCCGCTGGCTGGCTCAGGCCAATCCTGGTCTGGGCGGGCTGATCGACCAGCGCCTGGGAGCAGGCTGGCGCACCCATCTCGATCGCCTCGGCGAGTTGCGCCCGGCAGCCGAAGACGCGACATTCCGCGCCGCCTTTGCCGCCGCCAAACAGCGTAACAAACAACGCCTGGCCGACTACATCCAGCGCGAAACCGGCGTCATCCTCACCCCGGACAGTCTGTTCGACGTCCAGGTCAAGCGCATCCACGAATACAAGCGGCAACTGCTCAACCTACTACACGTCATCGGCCGCTACAACGCCATCCTGCACGGCGTCGCGCAGGACATCGCGCCACGCTGCGTCATCTTCGCCGGCAAGGCCGCTTCGTCCTACTACATGGCCAAGCAGATCATCCATCTGATCCACGACGTGGCCAACCTGATCAACAATGACCCGCGCGCCCGGGATCTGCTGAAAGTCGTTTTCGTCCCGAACTACGGTGTCTCGGTCGCCGAGCTGATCATGCCCGCCGCTGATCTCTCCGAACAAATCTCCACCGCCGGAACCGAAGCCTCGGGAACGGGCAACATGAAGCTTTCGCTCAACGGCGCCCTGACCATCGGCACTGAGGACGGCGCCAACATCGAGATTCGCGACAACGTCGGCGCCGAGAACATTTTCATCTTCGGCAACAGCACCGCGCAGGTCGAAGCCCTGCGCCGCACGGGTTACGACCCGCGTCCGATCTACCAGAACAATGCGGCGCTGAACGAAACGCTGAACAAGATCGACGGCGGATTTTTCTCGCCCAACGACCGCAAGCGTTATCACGACGTGTTCAACAGTCTGGTCAATTACGGCGACCACTACATGCTGCTTGCCGATTACGCCGATTATGTCGCCGCCCAGAAAAGGGTCGATGCGCTTTACCGTCAACCCGAAGAATGGCAGCGCAAGGCCATCCTCAACGTCGCCGGCATGGGTGATTTTTCCTCCGATCGCACCATCCGTGAATACGCGACAGACACCTGGGGCATGCAATCCCTGCTAAAGAAAGACTGACATGCTCAATAAGGCGGAAGTCGTCGCGCTTTGCCGCGGCGAGCACAGCGACCCCTTCGCCGTTCTCGGCCTGCACAGCGATGCGAAAGGCCGGCTGTGGTTGCGCAGTCTGCAGCCGGGGGCCGACGCCGTTTTTGTCATCGACGCCGAAACCGGGCAAATCCTCATCGAGCTGGAGCAGCGCAAGATCGACGGAGTGGACGATTGCCGGGGCTTCTTCGAAGCTTCGCTGCTCGGCCGCAACAAGCCGTTCAGATACCGCCTGCGCATCGTCTGGCCGGGCGGCATCCATGAGGTCGACGATCCTTACCGCTTCTCGACCGTTCTTGGCGAACTCGATGTCTGGCTGCTCGCCGAAGGCTCGCACCTGCGCCCCTTCGAGCGGCTCGGCGCGCATCTGTGCGAGGTCGATGGCGTCAGGGGAACCTCCTTTGCCGTATGGGCGCCCAACGCCCAGCGTGTCAGCATCGTCGGCGATTTCAACACCTGGGACGGACGCCGTCACCCGATGCGTCTGCGCCGCGAATGCGGTGTCTGGGAAATCTTCCTGCCCGGCGTTCTCGCCGGCGCCCGCTACAAATACGAAATTCGTTCGCACGAGGGGCATCTGCTGCCGCTCAAGGCCGACCCCTATGGCTTCGCCTCGGAATTGCGCCCGTCCACCGCCTCGGTCGTCTGCGACCTGCCGCAAACCTCGTCGCGCCGCCCCACGCTGGCGGGGAACCGCCTGCACACGCCGGTGGCCATCTACGAAGTACATCTCGGTTCCTGGCGCCGAGCGGAGGACGGCGGCTTTTTCGATTGGCCGCGACTTACCGAAACCCTGATTCCCTACGTCGTCGACCTCGGGTTCACACATCTCGAATTGCTGCCGGTCTCGGAACACCCCTTCGACGGCTCGTGGGGCTACCAACCGCTCGGACTCTATGCGCCGACCGCGCGTTTCGGTTCGCCACAAGGCTTCTGCGACTTCGTCGCCGCCTGTCACCGCGCCGGACTCGAAGTCATCATGGACTGGGTGCCGGCGCACTTTCCCAGCGACGAACACGGACTCGCCCGTTTCAATGGTCACGCCCTCTACGAACATGCCGACCCGCGCGAAGGAATGCACCGCGACTGGGGGACGCTGATCTATAACTACGGCCGCCGCGAAGTCTTCAATTACCTGATCGGCAACGCCCTGTTCTGGATCGAGCACTACGGCGTCGACGGTCTGCGCGTCGACGCCGTAGCCTCGATGCTCTACCGCGACTACAGCCGCCAGGAAGGCGAGTGGATTCCCAACATCTACGGCGGGCGCGAGAATCTGGAAGCGGTCCATTTCATCCGCCGCATGAACGAGGTTCTCGGCCAGGAATGTCCCGGCGCGGCCACCTACGCCGAGG
>CAYTWY010000029.1:0-19024 GCA_964440925.1 uncultured Propionivibrio sp.
TCTGGATGGTGCGGCGGATCTCGTCGTCGCGCCCGATCACCGGGTCGAGCTTGCCCTGCCGGGCGCGCTCGGTGAGATCGATGCAGTATTTTTTCAGTGCTTCGCGCTGCCCTTCGGCATCCTGCGAATCGACCCCTTGCCCGCCGCGCACGGCGGCGATGGCCTGCTCCAGGGCCTGCCGGTTCAACCCGTGCTGACGCGCGAAACGCCCGGCCTCGCCCTTGTCTTCACAGACGGCAAGCAGGAACATCTCGCTGGCGATGAACTGGTCACCGCGTTTCTGCGCTTCCTTGTCGGTCAGGTTGAGCAGGTTCCCCAGATCGCGGCCGATCTGCACCTCGCCGCCCTGCTCATCGACTTTCGGCAAACGATCAACGGTCTGGTCGAGCGCCGTGCGCAAAGCCTGCACATTGACCCCGGCATGCGCCAGCAGCGACGCGCAAGCCCCATCGTCCTGCTGCAGCAACGCCAGCAACAGATGCGCCGGCTCGATCACCGGATTATCGTGGCCGAGGGCCAGGCTCTGCGCTTCGGCCAGCGCCTGCTGGAATTTGGTGGTCAGTTTGTCGTAGCGCATCTCCGCACTCCTTCAGGAAAATCGTATGCCAGACAGATGGGGGAAGGCGCGACGATTTCAAGTCCACGTTTCGCCGCTACCCCATGCGCATTGCGCGCAAACCGGCAAACCGGCAGAATGGCTGCACTACTCGCGCATGCGCCAAGGCTCGCCACGATGAACAAAACTTCCCTCCTCCTGATTCTAGGTGCTTTTTTCCCCCTTGCCTGCGCCGCGCCGCCGCACGCCCCGATGCGCTGCGCACTGACCGACACCGACTGGACGCTCGTCCGCCTGGCCGATCGTCCGCTCCGGCCACTTGCTACAGAACGCGCGGCGCATCTCGTCCTGCATGCCGAAGGGCAACGCGTGAGCGGCTCCGGCGGCTGCAACCGGCTGCTCGGCCAGTTTGCGCAGGAAGGTCAGGCGCTGCACTTCGCGCGCCTGGGACGAACGATGATGGCCTGCCCCGGACTCGACGACGAGCAGTTCTTCCTCGACACCCTCGACAAGGTAAGGTTCTGGCGCATCACCGGGGCTCGCCTCGAACTGCTGGACGACAAACGGCAGGTCCTGGCCGAATTCTCCGCACCCGAAGACAACCCGGCCTGCGGACGGAAAATATCGCTACCTTAGCGCCAGGGCGCGGCGCGCTCAGCCGGAGATCTGCGGCACAACTGCGGCAAAACCACCGCCCGGTGTACGGAAGTTGGTCGTTTGCCCTTGATAGAGGCGCGCCGAAACGAGCTGTACTTCGCCCCGATAGGCGTAATTGCGCACATCGAACCTGAGCGCCTGCTCGAGACCATCGACCCGCACCCGCTGTTCGGACGGCCGCACCAGCGCCTGAGCAACATAGCCACCCTGCGCAATGGCGGAAAAAACACGCGTCGTCAGCTTGTCGCCGCGATAGGCCGCCTTGCTGCCATAACCGGAAAACGGCTTGAAAAACCACTGTTTGCGGCTATCCCAGAAAAAAGCAGCATTTTCCGGCGTCACTTCGCGCGTCGGCGGCACCCCGGCACGCAGCAAATCGCAATCGGCAGCGCCAAGGCCACTGGCTTGCAGCCATTCAGCATCGCTCAGGGTCACCAGATTACGCTTATCGGCATACAACGCATGCGCCCGCGGATGCGGCGTCAGCACCACGGCATCAGCAAGATAGGCCGCGCGCAAGGCGGCATTGGCCGGATCGGCGAGGGAAAAATCGGTCAGTCGGTTATACACCAGATCAATGCTCTGTTCGCCGCAACGCAAGCGTCCGGCGACGAACGACAGCTGTCGCGGATCGGCAATCATGGCCTGCAGGCCATGCGCGGCGAACAAACGGCGGAATAATTCGAACTCGAAAGCGAGAAACTGGCTTTCCGGCGCGACATCGACAATGGCCACGCAGCGCAATGGCGCCGTGTCGCGCGCCTGCTGCCATTCCTGGCGGAACATGGCGACAAAGGAGTCCTCCAGCGCCGCCGTCCCGCCTCCCGGCGTCTGGGCACGCAACAGCCGGGCATTGAGCAGCCCGCCGCCGGCATTGGTATTGATCTCGATCAATTGCGGCATGGCTTCGCCGAGATGAAAATCGTAGCCGGAAAAAACACCCGCCTCGCATCCCGCGCCATGCCGGGCAATCGATGGCGCATAGGAGAGAACTCGCTCTTGCCAGGCCGGCAGGGCAACGGCCCGCTCGATGGCGGCAATCAGTTCGGCCATGAAACGCAAATGCGCTACCGGCACATACACCGGCGCGGCCGCGAACAAATCGAGCGCCGCGCCAGCCGCCACATCCTGCCCGGCATCGCCCCCGGAAAGCGCCGCCTGCAAAGCTGCCCGATCAGGCCAGGGTTGAACAGGCAGGAGGACGGAGGCACTCGCCGAAGCGTGGCGGTCGTCAGGCAAGGTGACGGGCATGGAAAAATCAGAGCCAACGGACAAGGAGCGGCAAGTATCCTTTTTTTATCGCCGGCGCGCAAAGGGCAGGGGCCGGTGATAACGGAAAGTCATTCCGCTTCGTGCGACTGCAAACGGAAAAAAGGCGAGAGGGACGGCAAATAAAATCCTGCGCGGGAGGCATCTTCGGATATAATTGAATCAGTACGATGATGTGTGAAAGAGCAGACCCTTGGACGCCTACACCCTGAAGGCCACCTTCGACATTGCCGACATCGTCACCGAGTCGGTATGGCTTGTTTCGGCCATCGCCGTCTTCGCCGCAGTGTGCCAGCTCTACCACACCTATCGCGAAAAAGTCTGGCTGATTCCGCTCGCCGGCGGCATGCTCTACCTTCTCGGCGCGATCATCGACCTGCTCGACGAATTCTATCGACTGCCCAACTGGCTCGACAACAGTGTAGAAAACCAGTCCAAACTCATTGGCTACATGCTTTTTTCCGTCGGTTTCGTCCTGCTCACCCGCCGCCTGGCCCGCTTGGGGGTAACCGACCCGCTAACCGGCGTACATAACCGGCGTTCGCTCATCGAAGCCACGCGCCGCGAAATCGAACGCGCCAAGCGTACCGAGTCGAAGTTCTCGCTGATTTTCATCGACGTGGACAAATTCAAGAAAATCAACGACCGCCTCGGCCATACCGTCGGCGACGCGGTGCTGCGCGACATCGCCGACAAAATGCAGGAAAACATCCGCTCGGTCGATCTCCTGGCGCGCTTCGGTGGCGACGAATTCGTCATCCTGATGCCCGACACGACGCAGGAAGAAGGCCTGCGCGGCCTGCTCCGCATCCGCCAGGCCGTCGACCAGCTGGCCTTGCCCGACCACAAGAAAGTCCACGTCAGCCTGGGTATCGCCCAGTTTCCGGACGACAGCGAGGACATCCATCAACTGCTGGCGCTGGCCAGCAAGAATATGTACAAGGACAAGGACAAGAATCAGAACCAGCAAGGGACGGGAAACGAGAAACCGGCCTGAGCGGAAACCCTCATGTCCATTGGCTTACGCGCACCACAGCCCGGAAACGTCCATCTCCTGAGGGATTCAGGCCAGCCCTTGGCAATCTGAAAAAAACGCTTGCACCATTTCCAGTTCACGCGTCCGCTTCATCGGCGGCAGGCTGCGCCAGACGCGCTTGCCATAAGGCTTGCTGATCAGGCGCGGGTCACAGATCATCAACACGCCGCGATCCGTTTCGTCGCGAATCAACCGCCCGGCGCCCTGCTTGACGTTGATCACCGCGCGCGGCAGCTGGTAGTCCATGAAGGCGTTGCGCCCGTCCTGCTTCATGCGCTCAATGCGCGCTGAAAGCACCGGATCGTCGGGCGGCGCGAACGGCAGCTTGTCGATCACCACCAGCGACAGCGCCTCGCCGCGCACATCGACGCCTTCCCAGAAGCTCTGGCTGCCCACCAGAATGGCATTGCCGAGACGGCGAAAACGTTCGAGCAATTCGTTCTTGCTGCCCTCGCCCTGCAACAGCAGGGGCAGATCGAGTCCCGCGCGCTGCAGCTGTTCGCCGAGCAATTCATGCGTGCGGCGCATGGCGCGCAACGAAGTACATAGAAAGAAAGCGCGCCCGCCGCTGGCCTGCACGACCGGAAAGGCGGCCTTGACCACCGCCTCGGTAAAATCATGCCGGTTCGGGTCGGGCAAGCCGCCTGGCGCGTACAGCAAGGCCTGGCGGCCGTAATCAAAAGGGCTGTCCCAGAACGCGGAGGCGCAATCATCGAGTCCCATTTCGGCGCAGTAATGGGAAAAATCGCGTTGCACGGCAAGGGTAGCCGAAGTAAAAATCCAGGCGCGCGGATGGCCGCCCATCTGCTTCTTCATGATGTCGGCAACGACAAGCGGCGTGGCGTTGAGCTGCAAAGACAGGGTATGCGTTTCCCCCCAGCGCACGCTATTTGCATCGTTGCCCTTCTGCCAGCGCTGCCACAGGGCGCACTGCTCGCCAGCGCGCCGCCAGCAATTCTCCAGGCCTTCGGAGCGTTGTGCCTGGGTCTCGAGAACGGCGGCAAAGGCCTCCAGGGCGCGCAACAGGCCGACCAGGGCGTTGGCAAAGCCCATGCGTTCTTCGAGTTGCACCAGCGAGAAACGTCCCGGTTCAACTGGCAAGGTCAGGCGCAAATCCCTGCCCGCTTTCTCCAGCGCACTGCTGCATTGCTGCAAGTCGAGGCAATCGCGCGCGGCAGCCAACCCCTCGCTGCGCGCATCGCGCACCAGATCGATAATCTGCGCCGTCGAGACATTATCGCCAAAAAACAGGCTGGCGGTTTCCGGCAACTGGTGCGCCTCGTCGAAGATCACCGTGTTGCAGGCAGGAAGCAGCTCGGCCGTACCTTCATCGCGCAGCATCAGGTCGGCAAAGAAGAGATGGTGATTGACCACCACCAGATCGGCGGCCAGCGCTTCACGCCGCGCTGCCAAGACAAAGCACTCCTTGCTGTAAGGGCAATCCTGCCCGAGGCAATTCTCGCGCGTCGAGGTCACCTGTGCCCAGACGCCGGCGCTTTCCGGCACATCGCTGCATTCGGCCCTGTCGCCGGTGGCGCTGGTCTTGGCAAATCGCGCAAGGCGCCCGGCATGCGCCGCATCTTCACGCGAAACGAAGCGCCCGTCGCTCAGCGCGCGTTCGAGGTGATAGTGGCACAGGTAATTAGCCCGCCCCTTGAGCAGGGCGACCCTGACCGGCGAGGCCAGCGCCGTACGCACGGTCGGAATGTCGCGGGCGAAAAGCTGATCCTGCAGGTTCTTGGTGCCGGTCGATACGATCACCTTGCCGCCCGATAACAGCGCCGGAACGAGGTAGGCAAAGGTTTTTCCGGTTCCCGTGCCAGCCTCGGCCACCAGCACCTTGTTATCGGCAATGGCCTGCGCGATATGCTCGGCCATTTCGAGTTGTTGCGGGCGCAGGCGGTAGCCGGGAATGCGGGAAGCGAGCAGCCCCCCCGGAGAAAAAACATCGGAAAGCGAAGGCATCCTAGAGCATGTTCTCCAGGAAGGCGCGCGTGCGCGGATGCCGCGGCGCGGCAAACAACTCGCGCGCCGGAGCCATTTCGACGATTTCCCCGCCATCCATGAACACCACCCGGCTGGCAACCTCACGCGCAAAAGCCATTTCGTGCGTCACCACCAGCATGGTCATGTGCTCATCGGCCAGCTCGCGCATGGTGCGCAACACTTCGCCGGTCAGTTCCGGATCGAGCGCCGACGTCGGTTCATCGAACAGCATGATGTCCGGTTCCATGGCCAGCGCCCGCGCAATCGCCACACGCTGTTTCTGCCCACCGGAGAGACGCGCCGGATAGCTGGAGCGCTTGTCGAACAGTCCCACCTTACGCAACAAAGCTTCGGCGCAGGGAACAATTTCGGCGCGGCCAATGCCCTTCACCGTCATCGGCGCTTCAATCACGTTCTGCAGCACGGTCATGTGCGGGAACAGGTTGAAGTGCTGGAAGACCATGCCCATCTTGCCGCAGATGCGGCGTATGTCGGCCTCGCCAACATAGTGGCAATGCCCTTGTCCATCGCTGGAAACGAGCGTATCGCCTTCAATGTCGATGCATCCGCGGTCGATCGTTTCCAGGTGGTTGAGGCAGCGCAGGAAGGTGCTTTTGCCCGACCCCGACGGGCCGATGATGGCCACCACCTCGCCCTTGGCGATCTGCAGGGAAACGCCCTTCAACACTTCCAGTGCACCGAAGCGTTTGTGGACGTCGTGCGCGCTCACCATCGGCGGAAGCGGGGGTTCATTCGTCATAAACGGCATATCTCTTTTCCAGGCGCTGGAAAACCAGGGTCAGCACCAGCGTCATCAGCAAGTAAAAAGCGGCAGCAACGATGAACGGCGTTGTCGTGAAATCGCGCTGCACAATGCCGCGCGCCGCGCGCAGCAGGTCGTTCATGGCCAGCACGTAGATCAGCGAAGTATCCTTTACTAGGGTAATCGTTTCATTGCTCATTGGCGGCAGAATGCGCTTGATTACCTGCGGCAGGACAATGCGGCGCATGGTCTGCGTATAGGTCAGGCCGAGAACGCGTGCGCCCTCGTACTGTCCGCGATCAATCGACTGGATCCCGGCACGGAAGATTTCGGCAAAATAGGCGGCGTAATTCAAAGCAAAAGCAACGATCGCCGCCGGAAAATCGGGCAGGCGCACGCCGATCACCGGCACGAAGGGCAAGGCGAAATAAATGAACAGCATCTGCAGCATGAGTGGTGTACCGCGCATCAGCCAGATATAGGCATTGACCAGTTTGCGTGCCAGGCAAAAACGCGAAATCCTGAGCAGGGCGAGGCCCAAGCCAAGCGGCACGGAGAGGAGCAGTGTAATCAGGAAAACCTGCAGGGTGACCCGCGTTCCCGCAAGCAGGGGGCCCATGATGTCGAACACATAGTTCATGCAAAATTTTCAGAACGGAAAAAAAGACTCAGCACCAAGCCACAAAAGACACCAAGTTTCACCAAGGAAAACCAGACTCATACGCTGTCTTGGTGCTTCTTGGTAATCTTGGTGTCTTGATGGCTCGCGTTTATTTGTTGTCTGTTACTTCTTGATGATGTCCTTGCCAAACCATTTGGTCGAAATGGCAGCCGCCGAACCGTCGGCTTTCATGTCGGACATGGCCTTCGCCAGCTTGGCCATCAGCTCGGTATCGTCCTTGCGCGTCCCGACACCATAATCCTCGGTACCGAAATTCTCCTCGAGGACGCGGTACTCGCCGGGTTTTTTGGCCGTGTAATAACGCCCGACCACTTCATCGACCACCAGCGCATCCAGACGTCCCGCCGAGAGATCCATCAACGCCGTGACGTTGTCGGCAAATTTCTTCAGCTCCTTGAGCGACTTGGCCGTCGTCTCATCCTTCTGTACGGCATCGACCGCACTGCTGCCTTCCTGCACGCCAACCACCTTGTTCTTCAGATCCGCCTTGACGTTGATCGGCGACTTGTCGAGTACCACGACGATCTGGCGATTTTCAAGATAAGGCGGAGTAAACAGGATGTTGGCCTTGCGTTCCTCGGTAATCGTCAGCCCGTTCCACAGCACATCGACGCGCTTGCCGTTGAGTTCGGCTTCCTTGGCGTTCCAGTCGATCGGCTTGAAGCTCACTTCGGCACCCAGACGCTTGCCGGCTTCGCGCGCCAGATCGATATCAAAACCGACGAGTTCGTTCTTCTCGTCGCGAAAACCCATCGGCGGGAAATTATCATCCAGGCCGACGACGATTGGCGCCATCGGCGCCGCAGCGGCGGACTGCGCCGGAGCTTCGTCTTTCTTGCCACATGCAGTGAGCAGGACGGAAGCCAGCAAGGAGAACATCAGGATCGAAATGGTTTTTTTCATGACAGATTCCTCAAGGTAAAAAAGAACGACAAAATCCCTCTCATCCGGCGGCCGCTTCGCGCGGCAACAGCAGGTTGAGCACTACCGCCAACACCCCGCACAGGCTGATGCCCTGCAGCGCAAAGCTGCCGATGGTGATACCGAGTCCGCCAATGCCGGTCACCAGAGTCACCGAAACGATGCACAGGTTGCGCGCACTGGACAGATTGACGCGCCCGTCCATGATCGTTTTCAGGCCAATGCCGGCAATTGAACCGAAAAGCAGCATCATGATGCCCCCCATGACCGGCAACGGGATGGTCTGCAAAAAAGCGCCAAATTTTCCGACAAATGCCATCAGGATGGCGAAACCGGCCGCCCAAGTCATCACCACCGGATTGTAGTTTTTGGTCAGCATCACCGCGCCGGTGACCTCGCCGTAGGTGGTCACCGGCGGGCCGCCAAACAGGCCGGCGACATTCACCGCCAGACCGTCGCCGAGCAGCGTGCGATGCAGGCCAGGCGATTCGGTGAAATCCTTGCCGGCTACCGAGCCGATGGCCAGGATGCCGCCGACGTGCTCGACAATCGGCGCAATGG
The DNA here is from genome assembly GCA_964440925.1 of uncultured Propionivibrio sp. Lineage (GTDB taxonomy): Bacteria > Pseudomonadota > Gammaproteobacteria > Burkholderiales > Rhodocyclaceae > Propionivibrio. The sequence goes on from CAYTWY010000029.1 coordinate 8,432, forward strand.
CCACCGGGATCATGAACAGGATGGCAGCCAGATTGAATTCGGGGTGACCAAACGTCGGCACCGCCAGCCAGGCGGCCTCATTCACCTTGGAAAAATCGACCATCCCCAGAGCGATCGAGGCCAGATAGCCAACCGCCACGCCAACCAGGATCGGCACCAGCTTGAGCAGACCCTTGGCACGAACCGCCGTGAGCATAGTCGCCAACAGGGAAATTCCCGCCACGGCAAGAGACATGCCGTATGGCAGCACCTGTTCACTGCCGGCCTTGCCGGTCGCCATGCCAACCGCCACTTGCGCCAGTCCGAGGCCGATGACCATGACCACCGGGCCGATCACGACCGGCGGCAACAGGCGATGAATGAAATCGACACCACGCCACTTGACGAGTCCCGCCGCGACATAATAGAAAAAACTCGCCGAGGCCAGCGCCCCCAGCGTCGCCGCCATGCCCCAGGTCTGTACCGAGTAAATCACCGGGGCAATGAAGGCAAAACTGGAGCCGAGATAAATCGGCACCTGGCGTTTCGTGCACACCTGAAAAATGAGCGTGCCGATCCCGGCACCGAGCAGCGCCAGACTCGGATTGAGTCCGGTCAGCAAGGGCACCAGTACGGTCGCACCAAAGGCGACGAAAAGAATCTGCGCCCCGGACAGGGCGGTACGCCAGACCGGTTCATTCACTGCACTCATGTCGCTCCCTTTTATTTGGTTCCGAAAATCTTGTCGCCCGCATCGCCCAAGCCGGGAATGATGTAGCCGATTTCATTGAGATGACTGTCGATGGCAGCCGTAAAAATATCCACGTCGGGGTGCGCCTCGCTCAACGCCTTTATCCCTTCCGGCGCGGCCACCAGTACCAGCGCCCGCACCTGCTGACACCCATTGCGCTTGAGCATGTCGATGGTGGCAATCAGCGAACCGCCGGTCGCCAGCATGGGATCGATGATCAAGGCCATGCGCTCGTCGAGCTGGCCGACAAAACGCTCGAAATAAGGTTCGGGCATCAGGGTTTCGTGATTGCGGGCAATGCCGACGACGCTGACCTTGGCACTCGGAATCAGATCGAGCACACCGTCAAGCATGCCTAACCCGGCGCGCAGGATCGGCACTACGGAAACCTTCTTGCCCTTGATCTGGTCGACTTCCACGGGACCCGCCCAGCCCTCGATGACGCAGCGCTCCATCTCGAAATCGCGACAGGCTTCATAGGTCAGAAGGCGCGCCAGTTCCGCCGTCAGTTCGCGAAATTTCTTGGTGCTGATGTTGGCTTCGCGCAAAAGCCCGATTTTATGCTTGACGAGAGGATGGCGAACTTCGATAACCGGCATGCTGATCTCCGAAACGGCGGACAGGGGCGACAAACCCGCTAAGGTTATCCGATTCGGCGACAAAGCGCATCCCCCCGAACACCTGCGCGGCTTCGCAGGCACTTACGACTTGACCGGAAACGCGTTTTCTTACGACAATCCTTTCACACGCTTCTCCCGCCCCTCCGCTTGAAAGGCAGTTCATGCTCGATCAATGCGTTCCCGAATTCACTCTCCCGGCCACCGGAGGAAAAGCGTTTTCGCTCTCCCATGCGCGCGGCCGGATTCTGGTCATTTACTTCTACCCCAAGGACAGCACACCCGGCTGCACGACCGAGGCACAGCAATTTCGCACGCTCTATCCCGAGTTCCTCGCGGCCGGAAGCTTCGTCATCGGCGCCTCGCGTGACAGCCTGCGCACGCACGAGAACTTCAAGGCCAAACTCGGCTTGCCTTTCGAACTACTCGCCGACACCGAGGCAGCGCTGTGCACACAATTTTCGGTGCTCAAGGAGAAAAAGCTGTACGGCAAGCCGGTGCGCGGCATCGAACGCAGCACCTTTGTCATCGACCGGAACGGCGTCGTACGCGGCGCATGGCGCGGCATCAAGGCCGAAGGTCATGCCCAAGAAATTCTCGACTTTGTAAAAACGCTCTGATTCACTGATCGCCAGACCTGAAACACAGGAGAAACCTCGCTCATGGCCCGCAAACCCGCTGCCCGCGCAAAATCAACTCCCCCGTTGAGCAAACTTTTCGTTCTCGACACCAATGTGTTGCTGCACGATCCGACGAGCGTCTACCGTTTCGAAGAGCACGACATCTTCCTGCCGATCATGACGCTGGAAGAGCTCGACAACAACAAGAAGGGGCTCTCCGAAGTCTCACGCAACGCGCGGCAGGTCGCCCGCCTGCTGGACGAAATCGTCAGCCAGCACAGCGAGAGCATCGAACATGGCATCGATCTGCATCCGCCATCACACGGCCAGGCGAGGGGACGCCTCTTCCTGCAAACGCAGGCCATCCCGGCCGAGTTGCCGAGCAGTCTGCCCACGGCCAAGGCCGACAACCAGATCCTGGCCGTCGTCATCCACCAGCAGCGCTTGAATCCCGAGCGCCCGGTCATCCTGGTGTCGAAAGACATCAACATGCGCATCAAGGCGCGTGCGCTCGGCCTCGCGGTTCAGGATTACTTCAACGACCAGTTTCTCGAAGATACCGACCTGCTCTACACCGGCACGCGCGAAATGCCGGCCGATTTCTGGGACCGGCACGGACAGGAGATGCAGTCCTGGAAACACGAGGGACGTACGCGCTATCGCGTCAAGGGCCCTCTGTGCGCCAAGTTTCTGGTCAATGAATTTCTGTATCAGGAAGGCGACACGCCGTTTTACGCCATGGTGCGCGAAACATCGGGGAACACCGCCGAGTTTGAAACACTGATCGACTACACGCACCCAAAGCATAGCGTCTGGGGAATCAACGCCCGCAACCGCGAACAGAATTTCGCCCTCAATCTGCTGATGGATCCGGAAATCGATTTCGTCTCCCTGCTCGGCCAGGCCGGCACCGGCAAAACCCTGCTCACGCTCGCTGCGGCGCTGACACAGGTTCTTGAAAACAAGCTCTATTCCGAAATCATCATCACCCGGGTCACCGTACCGGTAGGCGAGGACATCGGTTTTCTGCCCGGTTCCGAAGAAGAAAAAATGGGCCCCTGGATGGGTGCTCTGGAAGATAACCTGGAAGTGCTCAACAAGACCGATGACGAAGCTGGCGAGTGGGGCCGCGCCGCAACGCACGACCTGATCCACAACCGCATCAAGATCAAGTCGCTCAACTTCATGCGCGGACGCACCTTCCTCAACAAGTTTCTGATCATCGACGAAGCGCAGAATCTGACGCCAAAGCAGATGAAAACACTGATTACCCGCGCCGGTCCCGGCACCAAGGTCGTCTGCATGGGCAACATCGCGCAGATCGACACGCCCTACCTGAGCGAAGGCAGTTCCGGACTGACCTATGTCGTTGACCGCTTCAAGGGCTGGATGCATTCCGGTCACGTCACCTTGCAGCGTGGTGAACGTTCGCGCCTCGCCGACCACGCTGCCGAGGTGTTATAATTTTTCGTCCATCGAGCCGTGCCCTGCGACACGGCTCGCCTGTTTCTGCCCCCGCCAAACGGTCGGTGCCAGGCGAAACCGGTTCAACGTACTCCCGGAGAATCGATTGAAACGACGCGATTTCCTCACGGCAACGGCAGCCCTCTCGCTGCTCGGCAGCGCCCCTGCGCTGGCCGCCAAGAAGCAGACCCCTAGTAAAAAAAAACCGGCAAAGAAAGCCCTTACGCCGCACAAGAAACCGGCCAGCACGACGCCACATTCCCCACCGCCCGGCGGTGAAACGCGCAACGTTCTCCATCTGCCCGAGGAATCTCCCGCCCAATGGCGCAGCTTCGATTTGCGCACGCAAATCGAACTCAAGCACCCGCAGGGAAAAACACGCCTCTGGCTACCACTCACCCAGTACCGCGACAACGCCTGGGAACGTTCGCTCGGCCATAGCTGGCAAGGCAACTTCTGCGCTGTCGGCATCTACCGCGATCCGGTCGCCGGTATGGAAGTACTCTACGCCGACTGGCCGGAAACGGAAAAATCCCCGGCACTGCAAGTCATCAGCCGGATCGCCACGCAGGATCGGCATTTCGACATTACCCGTCGCAACGCCGGCACCGAGAGCACCGAGATCCTGCGCTGCTGCCTGCAATCCACACAGGACATGCCCGTCGATGGTATCGTGCGCCGCACGGCCGAACAGGCCGTCGGACGCATCAAGGATCCGGTTGCCGTGGGCAAGGCCATCTACGACTGGGTGGTCGAACATGCCGAATACGCCAGCCAAGGCGCGGGCAGGGCGCGCCAGGGCGTTGGCGAGTTACTGGCAGACGGACGCCTGGCAGGGAAAAGTCACGAAATCACCCTGCTTTTCGTTGCCCTGTGCCGTTCCATCGGTCTCCCGGCACGCCCGGTCTTCGGTCTGCGCATGGGCACCTCGCGCCTCTCCGGCAATCTCGGCATTCTCGGCGAGCTGAACGCCGCACAGCACTGCCGCGCCGAATTCTATGCCCCCGGCTACGGCTGGATTCCCGTCGACCCGGCCGACGTGCTGCGCGCCTCGCGCGAGGGGGATTCCACCCTGGCCACGGTGCCACGCCCACCGGTGCTGAAAAAGCTGCTGTTCGGTTTCTGGGAGATGAACTGGGTCGGCTTCAACAGCGCGCAGGACATCGCCCTGCCCGGATCTTCCGGCGCCCAGATCTCCTGCCTCGATCTTCCCGTCGCGGAGAACGACGTCGGCCGCTTCGACGCACGGGACAGCGGCCACATGACCTACAGTGTCACCGCCAGCCGCGTCGAGGCCTAGGGCTCACCCGGGAACCGCGCCGGCACACCTTCCGCCGCCGACTCAGTACGAACCGGGACTGGCGAAATTCTCGAAGCGCGTGTACTCGCCAACAAAGGTCAGGCGAACCGTACCGATCGGGCCGTTACGCTGTTTGCCGATGATGATTTCGGCACTGCCCTTGTCCGGGGTATCCGGGTTGTACACCTCATCGCGATAGATGAACATGATCACGTCGGCATCCTGCTCGATAGCACCCGATTCGCGCAGATCGGACATCACCGGGCGTTTGTTCGGCCGCTGCTCCAGTGAGCGGTTGAGCTGGGAAAGCGCAATCACCGGCACATTCAACTCCTTGGCCAGCCCCTTGAGCGAGCGCGAAATTTCCGAAATTTCGGTCGCCCGGTTCTCGCCATGACCGCTGGCGACCGACATCAATTGCAGGTAGTCGATGACGATCAAGCCAAGTTTTCCGCATTGCCGATACAAACGCCGCGCACGGGCGCGCAGATCAATCGGGTTGAGTGCCGGGGTTTCGTCAATATAGAGCGGCGCCTCGTGCATTTTCCCGAGGGCAAAGGACAGGCGCGACCATTCGTCATCGTTGAGCCGTCCGGTACGCACCCGGTGTGCATCAAGCTTGCCGACCGAGGAAAGCATGCGCATGGCCAGCTGTGCGCCCCCCATTTCCATCGAAAACACGGCCACCGGCAAACCAACTTCGATGGCCACGTGTTCGGCCATGTTCAGCGCCAGCGAGGTTTTACCCATGGACGGACGACCCGCCACAATCAGCAAATCCCCGGGTTGCAGACCGGAAGTCTTGCCATCGAGATCGTGATACCCGGTCGGCACACCGGTGATGTCGGACGGATTATCCCGGTCATGCAATTCCTGAATGCGTTCGACCACCTGGGTCAGCAGCGGATTGATATGCTGGAAACCACTCTGGTGACGGAAGCCCCCTTCAGCAATGGCAAAGACCTTGGCCTCCGCCTCATCGAGCAGTTGCTTCGGATCACGCCCCAGGGGATTCAGCGCACTACCGGCAATTTCGTCACCGGCGGTGACCAGCTGGCGTAGCACGGCACGGTCACGAACGATTTCGGCATAACGCCGGATATTCGCCGCCGACGGCGTATTGGCCGCCAGTTCACCCAGATAGGCCAGACCACCCGTCTCACTGCCCTCCCCGGCCAGATCGAGACTCTCGGCCACAGTCACCACATCGACCGGTTTGCTGCGTTCGAGAAGCTTCTGAATCTGCCGGTAGATACGCCGGTGCTCATCGCGATAAAAATCGCCCTCGCTGATCAGATCAGCAATCTTGTCGAATGCGGCGTTGTCGAGCAGCAAACCGCCGAGAACCGACTGCTCGGCCTCGATCGAATGCGGCGGAACGCGCAAGCTGGCGAGTGCCGGATCGGTCGCTGCGGCGTTCTGGAAATTACGCGATTGAGCTGACTTGGCCATAGAATCCCGAAAGCAAAAACATGACGAACAGGGGAGCGAGTTTACTCCGAGCCAGACACCCGACAAGGTTCGATGCGAAAAAAAAGCCTTGCACGCAGGCAAGGCTTTTCTTGCGGCGAACCTCCGGTCTTACTGCTCGCCGACCACGGCTACCTTGATGTTGGCCAGCACGTCGGTATGCACCGAAACTTCCAGCATCGTTTCGCCAACCGTCTTCAGCGGGCCCATCGGCATGCGGATATTCGATTTCTCGATTTCGAAACCGAGCACCTTGAGTCCGTCGGCGATGTCGTGGTTGGTTACCGAACCGAACAAACGGCCATCGACGCCGGCCTTGCGCGCCACGGTGACCAGAAGGCCTTCGATCTTGGCGGCAAATTCCTGCGCCGCAGCCAGCTTCTCGGCGGCGGCCTTCTCCAGTTCGGAGCGCTTGGCCTCGAATTCCTTCATCGCCGCCGGCGTGGCACGCTTGGCCTTGCCCTGCGGAATCAGGAAGTTGCGGGCATAGCCATCCTTCACCTTGACGAGATCGCCGAGGTTACCGAGATTGACGACCTTTTCCATCAGAATAATTTGCATCGTCTTATCCTCGATTATTGGTGGTTATCGGTGTACGGCAACAGCGCCAGGAAACGCGCCCGCTTGATGGCGACCGACAGCAGACGCTGATAACCGGCCTTGGTGCCAGTCAGACGCGCCGGCATGATCTTGGCGTTCTCGGCGATGTACTCCTTGAACAGATCGACATCCTTGTAATCGATGCCTTCCATCTTCTCCGCCGTAAAGCGGCAGAACTTGCGGCGCTTGAACAGACCGCTACCGCGCTTCTTGACGTTCTTGTCATCCTTCTTCTTAAAGAACCTGGCCATTTTGATTTCCTTCTACAAATTCAATCGTCGTTATATGCAATCTCAACTGTTTGCCGTTTCTGCTCTTCGGTGCCATAAAACCCGACACCCGCACGCCCATTCCCGGTGTTGCCGCCTGCAGCCAGTTCGCTGTATCCCCCAGGGCAATCGCCTGGACTTCACATTCGACCCGGCGGGAAATTCCCGCTTCCAGCTGTTCCGACTGGTGCGCAATGACGCATTCGCCGACCGGCACTCCGGCCGGAGTAAAACGCAACGCCTGGCGTTCGATCAGGATTCCGGTCAGTTCGACGCGGTTCAGTTGAGCCTCAACAATCACTCGGCCTGTTCGGTCGCGGCTTCCGCCTCGCCCTTGGCTTCCATCATCGACTTGGATTTTTCTTCCTTCATCATCGGCGAAGGGGTCGTTACGGCCTTCTTCATCTTGATGGTCAGATGACGCAGCACGGCGTCGTTGAACTTGAAGCCATGCTCAAGCTCGGCGAGCGTCTCGCCGTCGCACTCGATGTTCATGAGCACGTAGTGTGCCTTGTGCAGTTTCTGGATCGGATAGGCAAGCTGACGACGCCCCCAGTCTTCCAGACGATGAATCTGGCCGCTGCGCGAAGTCACAAGCGTCTTGTAACGCTCGACCATCGCCGGAACCTGTTCGCTCTGATCCGGATGGACGATGAAAACAATTTCGTAATGTCGCATGAACACTCCTCATGGTTATAGCCCCCCGTCATGCGAACGGTGGAGCAAGGTGGAAAAGGCGGCGATTATATCCGTTTACGGCCCACCGATCAACGGCAGCACGGCGCGCAGGAAAAGCACGCGACAGAAGAGAACGGCTGACCCTGGTGCCCCCGGTCGGAATCGAACCAACACCTGATGATTACAAATCAACTGCACGACCTTCATGCTACGGGGGCCCGGGCGCATGATACCGGCGCGGATTATAGCCGAACATGTTGCGCACCGCACCTCAAGACAGGCGTAGAATCGTCGGGCGAATCCGGATCCTCGTCGAGACCCCCTGCCCCCTTGAGAACATGCCGACCCTCTCCAATCCTGCCGAAATCGCCCGCGAAACACTCAAGCAGCTGATGACCCGCCGCATGGCGCCGTCGCCTGACAATTACCGCACCCTGTACAACGAAATTGCCGGAATCGCCGACAAGGCAAACGAAGCCTTTCCCGAGCGCGAACTCAGGTCGCTGCTCGCCATCTTGCCCAAGGAAACCGGGGCGCAGCAGCGCCTTGCCCGCCAGCTCGAACAGGCTGTCCGCGCCCAGGACTGGGGAGACTGGCAAAAAGCGCTGGGCGATTTCATCATCGAGCGCGGCAGCGAAACCGAGCAAAACTGGGGCGAACTGATCGGCGACTTCCTGCGCCAGTGGGAAACCAAGCAGGCCAAGCTGACACCGGCGCGCAAACGCGAATCGCTCGAACATGTCCTGAGCAGCGCCTCGAAAAACAGCCAGACGCTATTCACCCGTCTGCAACGACTGATCCGATCGTGGTCGCATTACGGTACCGAGGATAACGCCCTACCCCTCGTCGAGGGAGAACTTGCCGCATCCGCCGGGATCGCGCCAAACGCCAGCGCATCCAGCGCTGCCGCCGTGCCGGCAAGCCGCGCCAGCGAAATACTGCCGGAATTGCGCGAACTCTTCGCCTACACGCTGGAAGTTGCCATCGTTCCGTACCTTGACGACGAGGCCGAACTGGCAAAAGAAACGCAAACCCTGGCGGGCGAAGTGCGCAAGGCCAGTTCGCTGACCGCCGTGCAGGAACTCCTGGCTGCCGTCAAACGCCTGGCCTACCGCCTCGAGTTTGTCGCCGAGGATCGCAGCGAACTGCGTGCCGGACTGCTCAAGCTGCTGCAGCTGATGATCGACAACGTCAGCGAACTCGTCGTTGACGACCGCTGGCTGAACGGACAAATCGACATGGTGCGCGAAATCGTCGCCCGCCCGATGAACATCCGTTCGCTCAACGACGCCGAAGTCCGCCTGAAGGAGGTCATCTTCAAGCAGAGCCAGCTCAAGCACAGTCTGGTGGAGGCCAAGGAAGCGCTGAAACAGATGCTCGCCGGCTTCGTCGACCATCTGGCCAAATTCGCCGAATCAACGTCCGATTACCACGACAAGATCGAACTGTGCGCGGAAAAAATCAGCCAGGCCAACGACATCAAGCAACTGGAAGGCGTGATTGCCGAAGTAGTCGGTGCCACGCGCATTATCCAGCTCAACGCCCAGCGTTCGCGCGACGACCTGCGTGCCGCCAAACGCCGCGTCGAGGAAGCTGAAAGCCGCATTAACGAACTGCAGAGCGAACTGGAAAAAACCAGTACCCTGGTGCGCCACGACCAGCTGACCGGTGCCCTCAACCGGCGCGGGCTGGAGGAAATCTACAGCAGCGAGGCAGCGCGCGCGCGGCGCAGGAAGTCACCGCTTTGTGTCGGTCTGCTCGACATCGACAATTTCAAGAAACTCAACGATTCGCTCGGCCATGAAGCGGGCGACGCGGCACTCATCCATCTGGTCAGCGTCATCCGCGACACGCTGCGCCCGCAGGACACCATCGCTCGCTTCGGCGGCGAGGAATTCATCATTCTCCTGCCCGACACCCCCCTCGACAACGCCCAGAAGGCACTGGTGCGCGTGCAGCGCGAACTGACGCGCCGCATTTTCCTGCACGAGAACGAAAAACTTCTCATCACATTCAGCGCCGGAGTCACCGAACTACGTGCGGACGACACGCAGGCCAGCGTCACCAGGCGCGCCGACGAAGCCATGTACGCCGCCAAGAACAGCGGCAAGAACCGCGTCGTCATCGGCTGAAAAGGCCGCGCCAGACAAAAACCTCAGCTCCGAAATAATCCGCCCACTGCCCTAAAGTCTGCCCGCGCAAACCCGTTAGAGACCTACGCGAACGGTCGGAAAATTTCCCTAAAGATTTTCCCCGGCCGGTCGTAGAAGGAGCTGTAAGCGAGTTAATCGCCACAAAGGACGGGCCGGCAGAACGCCGCGAGGCAAGTAAACGGGAACCCAAAGTCAATTTGGACTAGGAGTTAAAAATGCCCCAAATTATCAACACCAATATTTCGTCACTGAACGCTCAGCGCAACCTGAACACCTCGCAATCGGCTCTGGCCACCTCCCTGCAACGTCTGTCCTCCGGCCTGCGCATCAACAGCGCCAAGGACGATGCCGCCGGTATGGCGATTTCCGACCGGATGACGACCCAGATTCGCGGTCTGAATCAAGCTGCCCGCAATGCCAATGACGCGATCTCGCTGTCGCAGACCGCTGAAGGCGCGATGAACACCATCGGCGACAACCTGCAACGTATTCGCGAACTGGCCGTTCAATCATTGAATGCGACCAACAGCGTTTCCGACCGCAACGCGTTGGATGCCGAAGTTCAGCAATTGACGGCAGAAATTGACCGCGTTGCCCAGCAAACGACGTTCAACGGCGTCAAGCTGCTTGACGGCACGTTCTCTTCACAAGTGTTCCAGGTCGGCGCCAACGCCGGCGAAACGATCTCGATC
>CAYTWY010000030.1:0-18853 GCA_964440925.1 uncultured Propionivibrio sp.
CGCAGTTTGTTGTGGTTTCACCGTTGGTTGTGGTTTCACTGTTGGTTGTGGTTGAACAGTCACATTTGTTTATAGTTCCGTTTTTGAAAATATTTATCGGTGAAAAATTTGGTTTTAGGCGAGAAACTGTGGGAAGGTAAAGGCAAAAGTGTTGGCGCAGGAGCCATAAAGTCTGTTGGAATGGACGGAGTAATTTCAGAGTATTCTTGGAGAGCTCAAGTTAAAGGTTTAGGACGTGCTGAAGGGATAGATGGCAACATCGATGTCGGCGGGCATTTCATGCCGTGCACTGAGGCCAGAAAGCAGCTCGTCGAGGGAAAAAACGCCCCCCACCCAACCGACAAAGGACTCTTTCCCGTAAACCGGGAGCGTCATGAGCAGCGATCCCGGCACCAGCGCGGCATGCCCCGGAGGGGTGCCCGGCATTGCACCCAGCGCGACCTGTCCGGCAAGGCGCGATTCCTCGAGCGAGCGCAACGCCGGCGACACGGCCAGATCCTCCCCCACGGCAAGGGGCACGGCGGCAAAGCTTCGACTCAGCACCAGCGGCGCATAAAAGGGCCGCTTGCCGGGTGGCACGATCGCATAGTCTAAGACTCCGAGAGCACGCATGCGCGCCTCATGCGCAGCCTTTTCCGCCTCCGCCACATAGGCCAGAAAAACGACCGCACGCAGTTCGGAATGTTCGGCAGAAAGGCCGAGAACGTCGAAGTAATGCCGGAACTCGTCCGGCGAAACGTTCTCCGAACCATCGTAAAAGGCTCTGACGCCGCGCAGGATGAACTCGTAGTCGGCCAGGCGATGCACGATGCGCTCGGCCAGGCGGTCGGCGAGGTCGGAGAATTCGGCCTGCCGCCTGAGTTCGACTTCTTCCGCTTCGTTATGCCAGTAAAAGGCGAGCACCAAGAGCGTCACGGCAACCGTCAGGACGGACGCCAACAGCGTCAGGTTGAAGCGTGTCTTCATCGCCGAACTCTCCCGCCAGAATCGCCCCGCAAGAAGGCGCTCCGACCTGACCGCGTTTTCGCGCCTTGCATCCGTTTTATTGTATTACCATTTCCATCCGGTACGAGGGAATCCTCGCCCGGCGACGTGCGCGCCTTATGACCCCGGCGCGCGACGAGGCGTTCCCGGTAAAAAGACGAAGGAGTGTCCATGTTTGCTCTCTACGGTATCAGCGGCCCGCTTTTTCAGGGCTCGCTGGAAAATTTGCGCCTTTTGCCGCCGGTGGCGCGACGGCGGCCGATCAGCAGCATGCGCCGCATCGAAGCGCGCGACGAGGCTCCATTCACGACGCCGGAAGCGGCCTCAGGCCGCAGCGCAGCGCAGGCCGTCGATGAATACCAGGCCATGCTGCCGGAAAGCCTCGATCGCGGCCCGCTCTACCATGCCCACCAGATCATGCAGCCGTCGGTGATCACGGTCGACGCCACGGACGACGTCGCCCGTGCCTGGCAGGTTCTGGTTGGCAACCGGATCCATCAGGCGCCGGTTCTCGATGCCGCAAGACGGCTGGTCGGCATTGTCAGCGAGCGTAACCTGCTGACCACCCTCAACGTCGATGCCGGCGAGGTGCGCGACGTACTCTTCAAGCGCGTACAGGACGTGATGAGCACGCCGGTCGTTGCCGCCGCGCCGCTCACCGACATCCGACGCATCGCCCAGGTCATGCTTGACCGCGACGTCGATGGCGTGCCGATCGTCGACGAAAACGGCGCACTGCTCGGCTTCATTTCGCGCAGCGACATCCTGCACGCGGTGGTCACCGACCCGCCACTGAGCATCTGGCGCTAGAACAAGCGGCGGCACGAAAGCACATACCGCCTCCGTAAAACTACGGATGGCTCGGCCATCGAAACTGGCCTATGCTGATTTTTCATCCATCGGATGAAGGCATTGCCACCGCCCCTTTCACAGGAGAGAAAAATGAAACTTCTCAACAAACTTCTTTTTGCCTTGAGCCTCACCCTTTCCATCCCCGCCTGGGCGGCCGACCCCGTAGCCATCGTCGTCGACGCTGAAAATCCGCCTTTCATGTTCGCACAAGGCGGCAAAGCGACTGGCATCTATCCGGCCCTGCTCACTGCGGCCTTTGCCCGCATCGACCGCCCGCTGCGCCTCGAAGCCAAACCGTGGAAACGCGCCCTGGAAGAACTCGATTAGGGGAAAGCCGGGATCGCCGGCATCTACAAGAACACCGAACGCACTACGAAATACGATTTTAGCGATCCTATCCTGAGCGAAAACATGGTGGTCTATTTCAACAAGGACAAACCGATCGACTTCAAAACCATCGCCGATCTGTACGGCAAGCGCGTCGGCGTCATGCGCGGCTGGGTCTACGACGAGGCCTTTGAGGCGGGGCGCAAAAGCGGCAGGATCGTGACGGAAGAAGTCGGCAACGACCAAGCCAACTTCCTCAAGCTGGAGGCTGGCCGTCTGGACGCCATTCTGGCCATCGAAGAAACCGGAAAATTGATGTTGACCACAGGAAAATTTGGCCACGTTACGCAAAGCAGCGCGTTTTTGTCGGTCAACAAATCCTACCTGGCTTTCAAGAAGAACTCCGGTCAAAACGAACTGCTGGCAAATTTCAACAAGACCCTCGCCGAAATGCGCAAGAACGGCTCTTTTGACGAGCTCGTACGCAAGGCGCTGAGCCAATAAGCCCATCCTCGCCGGGCAGCGCGGCAGGCGCGCTCCCGGCAAACGGCCGGCCATCTTGGTTTGACAATCCGCGATGTTTGCCACAAACTGAAGTGCATGGATACATAAGGCGTCTCACTTTCTTCCAACCAGAAAAAGTCGAGTAAAAAAATGAAAAGCATCAGCGGTCGCCTCAATCTCATTTTCGTCTGTGTCGTCACGCTGGTCATCATCGGTTCGGGCGCGCTCAACTTCCTCTCCTCGAAGAACGACCTTGATCAGCGCCTGCAGGAACAGGGCGCCGCCCTGACCACACGGCTCAAGCTCAACGTGCCGGCCATGCTGTGGAATTTCGACGAGCAGCAGATCGACAAAATACTGGAAGCGGAGATGATCGAGCGCGACCTGACCGGCATCCTGGTCAAGAATACCGCCGAGGTCATCGTCACCGGACGGTTGCGCAACGCCGACGGAACGATCCGCGCGGCGGAAAAAGACGACAAGATCGGCGGCACGGTTCAAACCTTCCCCATCGAATACGTCGATGGCGGCACATCGAAACAGATCGGCGTCATCGAGTTCGCCATTTCTACCGAACGGCGCAACGCCGCCCTGCGCGGTCTGGTCATCAAAACCGTGCTGCAGATCGTGGTGCTCAACGCCATCCTCTTCTTCACCTTGTCGATGAGCCTGCACGGCCTGGTCTTCCAGCCGCTCGGGCGCATCCGCCACGCCCTGGAGCAAATCGCCAGCGGCGAAGCCGACCTGACCCGCCGCCTGGATGTCGGCACGCGCAACGAAATCGGCGACGTCGCTTACTGGTTCAACACCTTCGTCGAACGGCTGCAAAAAATCGTCGGCCATGTCGTCGACAGCTCGACGGGGCTGGCGCGAGCCGAAGAAACGATGTCCGCAGGCATCGATCAGTCAGCGCAACGCGCCTCCCAGCAGAGCGAGATCATCACCTCGATGGCCGCCGCCATGCAGGAGATGACCGTCGGCATTTCACACGTCTCCGAACAGAGCACGTCGGTCAGCGAAGTATCCCGACGCAGTGGCGAACTGGCCCAGGGCGGCAGCGCGGCGGTCAAGGAACTGGTCACCGAAATCGAGAAGATTTCCGCTTCGGTCAATCTGTCCTCGGAAACCATCGAGGCGCTCGGCAAGGAATCCGAGAAAATCAATTCAGTGGTCAACGTCATCAAGGACATCGCCGATCAGACCAACCTGCTCGCCCTGAACGCGGCCATCGAAGCGGCACGCGCCGGCGAAGCCGGACGCGGTTTCGCCGTCGTTGCCGACGAGGTGCGCAAACTGGCGGAACGAACGACCAAATCGACCGGCGAAATCAGCACCATCATCGGAGTCGTGCAGGAAGGCATCCATCAGGCCGTGGAGAGAATGCACGGCGGCGTTTCGGCAGTAGGTGCCGGATTGTCGCGTGCCGACGAGACCGGCAGCACAATCGAGCAACTGAAGGAATCGTCGGCGCAACTCGTCGATGCGGTCAGCGACATCGCCCTGGCCATTTCCGAACAAAGCGCGGCGAGCACGGAAATCGCCAAGCGCGTCGAATCGATCGCGCAACTGGCCGAAGAATCGAATGTCGCCATGAACCAGACGGCAAACTCGGCCCGCACGGTCAAGCAATTGGTCGAAACCATGCAGAGCGTGGTGGGCGGCTTCAAGGTCTGAGCCGGAGAAGCGATGAGCACCGGAGGAGGCTGGAGCTGCCCGCACGAACAGGACGGCCGGTGCGGCAAGGTCAACGGGATTCCCTGCGATCCGGGCATGAAGGGCTGCGAACTCTACGGCCGCTATGTCTTCTTCCATGACGAAAAAAACGAGCGTCTGCGGCAAAAACGCGCCCGCACGCCGATCGCGGGAGAAGAAAACGACGCCAACTGAGCTTCTGCCGCGCGTCTCCTTTTCTCCGCCCGGCCCCCTCGTCGCGCTTCAGACCGGATTGTCGATATCGACGAATTCGCACTCCAGGCCGAACTTTCCCGCCACATGCGAAGCCAGCGCGCGTACGCCGTAACGTTCCGTCGCATGATGTCCGGCCGCGATATAGGCCACGCCCGATTCACGCGCCAGATGCACGCTCTGTTCGGAAATCTCGCCCGACACAAAGGCATCGACGCCCTGGCCGATCGCCTCTTCGAAAAGGCCCTGTGCGCCGCCAGAACACCAGCCTAGGCGCCTGATTTTCCGCTTCCCGTCGCCAATCACCAGTGGCGGACGCTGCAAGCGCTGCGCGATTTCCTGCGTCAACTCGCACAGACACCGCGCTTCAGCGAGATGTCCGAGCCACCCGATCTCCTGCTCGGCAAAGCGCCCGTCGGCAAGCCATCCGAGATGGTGCGCCAGTTGCGCGTTGTTGCCCAGGGTCGGGTGCGCGTCGAGCGGCAAGTGATAGGCAAACAGATTGATTTCGTGCCGTAGCAGGGTTTGCAGGCGCGCCTTGCGCACTCCGGTCACCCGTCCATCGTCGCCACGCCAGAACCATCCGTGATGCACCAGCACGCTATCAGCACCGCGTGCCACGGCCTCGGCCAGAAGCGCCTGACTGGCCGTTACCCCGGCAACAATCCGCCGCACCTCGCCGCAGCCTTCCACTTGCAGTCCATTTGGGCAATAATCGCGAAAGCGCGCCGAGTCCAGCAGGGTGTCAAGATACCCGGTCAATTCCTCTCGTTCCATTCTTTTTGCAACTCCGTTCTTCATGCGTAAATTCTGGCTCATTTTTGCACAAACCGTCACCATCGGTGTTGCCCTCTTTTTCGTGCTGACCACGCTCAAACCCGAATGGCTGCGCCAGCTCTCCGAGCATCCGGCCAACGTCGTTTCGCTGCAGGAATTCATCGCCACGGGCGAACCCGCCGTCGCTTCCGCCTCCTATCGTGAAGCGGCGCGCAAGGCACTGCCGGCGGTGGTGCACATTTTCACTTCGCAAAAAGTCCGCCTGCCACACAACCCGCTGCTCAACGACCCGCTGTTCCGGCATTTCTTCGGCATTCCCCAGGAAAGTGAAGGGCGAAGCAATTCCGGCCTCGGCTCCGGAGTCATCGTCAGCGCCAGCGGCTACATCCTTACCAATTACCACGTCATTGAAGCGGCCGACCAGATCGAGGTGGCGCTCAACGACGGCCATACACTCAAGGCGCGTCTCGTCGGCGGCGACCCGGAATCCGATCTGGCGGTACTGAAAATCGAGCCGGAAAAGCTCAAGGCAGGGCGACTTGCGGCTATCACCCTCGGCCAGATGGACAACCTTCTGGTCGGCGACGTGGTGCTGGCCATCGGCAATCCCTTCGGCGTCGGTCAGACGGTCACCATGGGCATCGTTTCGGCGCTCGGCCGCTCGCATCTGGGCATCAACACCTTCGAGAATTTCATCCAGACCGACGCCGCCATCAACCCCGGCAATTCCGGCGGCGCACTGATCGACAGCCGCGGCAACCTGGTCGGCATCAACACGGCGATCTATTCGCGCTCTGGCGGCTCGCTCGGCATCGGCTTCGCCATTCCCGTCTCGACGGCAAAGAACGTCATGGAACAGATCATCGCGCATGGCACGGTGACGCGCGGCTGGATCGGCGTCGAAGCACAGGAAATGAGCGAGGAACTGGCGGAATCCTTCGGTCTGCCGGGCACCGACGGCGTTCTAATCGCCGGCGTGCAGCGTGGCAGCCCGGCCGATCTAGGCGGCATCAAACCGGGGGACATCATGCTCGCCGCCAACGGCAGGCCGGTGAAGGACGCGCAGGTCATGCTCGACCTGATCGCCGCACAAAATCCCGGCAATACGGTTCCCTTCCGCCTGCTCCGCCAGAAGCGTGAATTCGAGACGGCGATCCGTATCGGCAAGCGGCCAACGCTGCGCCGCGACTGAAAGTCCACACATCTTTCAGGCAGCGATTCAGTCATCCGCAATGCCAGGCCGCGACACCGGCTCGCTTGCCCCCGGCAATTTGCCGCAGAATCCGGCCAGCAAAAGCCCCAGTTCGTACAGCAGGCACAGCGGAATCGCCAGCAGGAGCTGGGAAATCACGTCAGGAGGCGTGAAGATGGCGCCAACGACAAAAGCCCCGACAATCACGTAAGGTCGCCATTCTCTTAGCGTCTCGACGCTGACCACGCGCATCCTGACCAGGACGATGACAATCACCGGCACCTCGAAAGTCACACCAAAGGCGATAAAGGTGCTCAGTACGAAAGACAGATACTTTTCGATGTCGGTCATCCAGGCCACTCCTTCCGGAGCGATCCGGGCCATGAAACCGAACACCGTGGGAAAAACCAGGAAATAGGCGAAAGCCATGCCGACGAAGAACAGGATGACACTGGCCGAGACCAGCGGCAAAGCCAGTCGTTTTTCATGCGCGTACAAGCCGGGGGCGACGAAAGCCCAGACCTGGTACAGCACGTAGGGCAGGGCAACGAGGAAAGCCACCATCAGCGCCACCTTCATCGGTACCATAAAAACGCCGACGACATCGGTAGCAATCATCTGCCCCCCTTTGGGCAAGCTAGCCAGCAAGGGTTGAGCGAGCAGGGCATACAACTCTTTAGCCCACGGAAACAGGAACAGGAAAACGATTCCGATGGCAAACAAAGCCCTGATCAGGCGATTGCGCAACTCGACAAGATGCGCGAGAAAGGAGTCTTCGGGCAGACTCATGGCCATCTATCCCTGCCCATTGTTCGGTGGCCTGGCCGGCTCACTGGCCGACGCAGCGTCTGCAAGCTGAACCGGCGCGTCTTCAAGCAAATGTCCTGAAGCCTCCACAGAGGGCTTGGCAGCAGGCGGCAGGGCTGTTCCAAGGCGCTGTTCGATAGACTGTCGCTCACTGGAAATACTACGCTCAAGATCATGCGCGGACTCCTGCATTTCTGCTTGCAGCTTCCTGATCTCATCGAGATGAATCTCGCGGCTGATATCCGCCTTAACGTCGTTAACGTAGCGCTGCATGCGTCCGAGCAGCAGGCCTGCCGTACGCGCCACCTTGGGTAAACGCTCAGGGCCAATCACCACCAGAGCGACAATGGCAATCACGATCAGTTCGGAAAAACCAATATCAAACATGGCAAGAATCGATGCCCGGAAAGTGAGGAGAAAGGACGGGAAGCGCTGATGGTTTTATGTCTTTCGCTTCACTCTTTACACCTCACGACTTGATTTTCTCCTTAACCTCACCTTCGATAATCTGCCCGTCACTCACCTGTCCAGGAATGTCGGAGACAGGTTTATCAGACGAAGCATCCTTCATCCCTTCCTTGAACCCTCTCACCGCCCCCCCCAGATCCTCGCCGATATTACGCAATTTTTTGGTGCCGAAGACCAGCATGACGATAAGCAGAACGATCAGCCAATGCCAGATACTGAAAGAACCCATGATGAATCTCCTCTATGAAAGCCGACCGCAAACAACACCAGACGGCACCAGCAGCCGAAACAGGCCAAGGCTTGAGAAAGCACGGGATGGCCGCCGGTCAAACCCGTTTGAGCATCGGCCCGACCGGTTTCGGCCCGCCAACGATATGTGCATGCAAATGGGGAATTTCCTGCCCGCCAACATGCCCATTGTTAATAATGACCCGGAACCCGTCCGGACTGCCATTCTCAGTCGCCAGTTGATTGGCCACCACCAGCATCCGCCCCAGAACTGGCGCATCAGCTTCGGTCACGGCCGCCAGTGAATCAATATGGCGCTTTGGGATAAGCAGCAGGTGGAGTGGGCGCAGGGGATTGATGTCATGGAAGGCAAGAACCTCATCGTCCTCATACACTTTGCGCGCCGGAATTTCTCCGCGCACAATTTTGCAGAACAGGCAATCGTCCATGCTTTTCCTCCCTATTTCGCTGTCCGCGCGTTCTTTTCCTCGACCCCCGAAACGCCCTCGCGCCGCTCCAGCTCGCGGCAGACATCGTCGATACTCAAGCCGTAGAAAGCCAGCAAAACCATTGTGTGATACAGCACATCGGCCGATTCCATGATGATCGACTGATGTACGCCATCCTTGGCGGCCATGATCAGTTCGGCCGATTCCTCGCCGATCTTCTTCAGGATCGAATCCGGGCCCTTAGCCAACAGCTTGGCCGTGTAGGAAGTCGACGGATCGGCGTTGCGCCGGCTGGCCAGGGTCGCGGACAAGCGGTTCAAGACATCAACGGCATTCATTTTGTGTAAATTTCCTCAGGATCTTTCAACACCGGATCAGCAGCCACCCAGCGGTCGCCACGCAACTCCAGAAAAAAACAACTGGCCCGCCCGGTATGACAGGCAATGCCGCCGACCTGCTCGACCGCCAGCAAGAGCACGTCGCCATCGCAGTCGGCGCGAAGCGAGCGTACTTTCTGCACATGCCCGGATTCCTCGCCCTTGCGCCACAGGCGCTGGCGCGAGCGCGACCAGTACACGGCGTGACCGCAGCGTACGGTCTCCTGCAGGGAGTCCCGGTTCATCCAGGCGAACATCACCACCTGCCCGCTCGTCGCGTCCTGGGCGATAGCCGGAATCAGCCCGTTCTCGTCCCATTTGAGCGCATCGAGCCAGAAACGCCGGGAATCCAGATCGCTCACAGGCGTACCTCGATGCCTTGTTCGCGCAGGTATTGCTTAGCCTGGCGCACGGTGTACTCGCCGAAATGGAAAATGCTGGCCGCCAGCACCGCGTCGGCGCCGCCCAGAGAGACCCCATCGGCCAGATGCTGCAGATTGCCGACACCGCCGCTGGCAATCACCGGAATATCGACGGCTTGCGACACGGCACGCGTCAGGGGCAGGTCAAAGCCGTTTTTGGTCCCGTCACGATCCATGCTGGTGAGAAGAATCTCCCCGGCACCCAGTTCCTGCACCCGCTGCGCCCAGGCAATCGCGTCGAGCCCGGTGGTCTTTCTCCCGCCATGCGTGAACACTTCCCAGCGGCCGGGAGCGACCTGCTTGGCGTCGATGGCCACAACAATGCACTGGTTGCCAACCTTGGCCGAGGCTTCGGCCACCAGATCGGGGTTGAGAACCGCAGCGGTATTCATGCTTACCTTGTCCGCACCGGCATTGAGCAGACGGCGCACATCGGCAACCGTGCGTACCCCTCCGCCAACGGTGAGGGGAATGAACACCTGCGCCGCGCAGGCTTCGACAATATGCAGAATGATGTCGCGCTGATCGGACGACGCAGTGATGTCAAGAAAGGTCACCTCGTCGGCACCCTGCGCATCGTAACGGCGGGCGATCTCGACCGGATCGCCGGCATCGCGCAAATCGACGAAATTGGTACCTTTCACCACCCGCCCGGCGGTCACGTCAAGGCAGGGAATGATTCGTTTAGCAAGACCCAAGGATTTTTCCTGTTCTTTCGTTCGGATCAGAGAGCGGGACGCAGGCTTTCGGTCAGCCGATCCGCTTCCGCCTGCGCGGCAGCAAAATCGAGCGAGCCGTCGTAGATGGCGCGCCCGGCAATCGTCGCCGTAATGCCCTCGAACTCAACCGCGCACAGCGCGCGGATGTCATCCAGACTCGACAAGCCACCGCTGGCGATCACCGGGATGCGCAGCGCCTGCGCCAGTTTCACGGTGGCCTCGACATTGATGCCGGAAAGCATGCCGTCACGCCCGATATCGGTATAAATGATGCCTTCGACGCCGTAGTCCTCGCATTTTTTCGCCAGGTCGATGACATCGTGCCCGGTCAGCTTCGACCAGCCATCGACCGCCACCTTGCCGTCCTTGGCGTCCAGCCCGACGATGATCTGCCCCGGAAAGGCACTGCAGGCATCGTGCAGGAAACCGGGGTTCTTGACCGCCGCCGTGCCAATGATGACATAACTGACCCCATTATCGAGGATGCGCTCAATCGTATCGAGATCACGAATACCCCCACCGAGCTGAATGGGAATCTCGTCACCAAGCGCATCGACGATCTCCTTGATGGCGTACTCGTTTTTCTGCTTGCCGGCAAACGCCCCGTTGAGATCGACGACATGCAGGCGGCGTGCGCCCTGCTCCAGCCAATGCGCGGCCTGCTCGCCGGGCGAATGGGAAAAAACGGTGGCGTCGTCCATGAGCCCCTGTTTCAGACGGACACATTGTCCGTCCTTCAGGTCAATCGCAGGAATGATCAGCATTTTGCAAAACGCGAGTAAGAAAAAAGAGGAAACCGGATCACGGCTGCCAGTCGATGAAGTTGGATAGAAGCTTCAGCCCGGCCTGCGCACTCTTCTCCGGATGGCATTGAATGGCAAAGATATTATCCTGCGCCACGGCGCTGGTAAAGGGGATACCGTAAGCGGTCGTGCCGGTGATGCACTCGGACGCCACCGGATCGACGAAATAACTGTGTACGAAATAAAAGCGGGCACCGTCGGCAATACCTGCCCACAACGGATGGCTGCGCGTATGCACGACTTCGTTCCAGCCCATGTGCGGAACTTTCAGTTTGTCGCCCTGCGCCGTCAACATTTTCGCTGCCGGAAAACGGCGAACGCACCCGGACAAAACGCCCAGCCCCGGAACATCACCCTCCTCGCTGTGTTCGAACAGCATCTGCAAGCCGATACAAATACCGAGGAAGGGTTTACTCTGCGCCGCGTCGATGACGGCTGCGCGCAGACCGCGCGCCTCCAGTTCGCGCATGCAGTCCGGCATGCTGCCCTGTCCCGGAAAAACCACCCGTTCGGCCGCCGCGACCACCTGCGGGTCGGCCGTCACCTCGATCTCGCGCCCATCGGCCACATGCACCAGCGCCTGCCAGACCGATCGCAAATTGCCCATGCCGTAGTCGATGACGGCAATCTTGCCGGCAGCACAACCGCTCACAGCGCCCCCTTGGTCGAGGGAATGCAGTCGCCGGCACGCGCATCGCACTCTACCGCCATACGCAGGGCGCGACCGAAAGCCTTGAATACCGTCTCCGCCTGGTGGTGCGCGTTTTCGCCGCGCAGGTTGTCGATATGCACGGTCATCAGGGCATGATTAACCAGCCCTTGAAAGAATTCGCCGGTCAGGTCGACATCGAAAGCGCCGATCGTGGCACGCTTGAACGGCACATTGAACTCCAGGCCAGGGCGCCCGGAGAGATCGATGACCACGCGCGACAGCGCCTCGTCGAGCGGCACATAAGCGTGTCCGTAACGGCGCAGTCCCTTCTTGTCGCCCCAGGCCTGCGCCAGCGCCTGGCCAACGGTGATGCCGATATCCTCGACCGTATGATGCGCATCGATATGCAGATCGCCCTCGGCTTCGACCTCGAGATCGATGAGTCCGTGGCGCGCTACCTGATCGAGCATATGATCGAGAAACGGAACGCCGGTGGCAAACCGTCCCTCACCGCGGCCATCGAGATCAAGACGGACGGTAATCCGGGTTTCGAGAGTGTTTCTGCTAACTTCAGCCTGCCGCATGATGACCCCGTTGAAAATGGTGACGGGAACCCCCGTCAAACGCCGCCGCGCCCAACCCGGCCTTTTGCCAAGTCAAGCCCTCCGGCCAGAGCGCATGATACCATTGAAGGCTTCCGCTGCACTCGACCTCGCGAACCCGACATGAGCCAATTCTGGAGCCCCCTCGTTCACCGTCTGACCCCTTACGTGCCAGGCGAACAACCCAAACTGCCCAATCTCGTCAAGCTCAATACCAACGAGAACCCCTATCCGCCCTCGCCAGCGGTTCTTGCCGCGCTGCAGGACGAACTGGGCGGCGACGGCGCACGCCTGCGCCTGTATCCGGACCCCAACGCCGACCAGCTCAAGGCGGCCATTGCCGCGTACTTTGCCGAATACGCCATCGACACCACCGAGGTCTTCGTCGGCAACGGTTCCGACGAAGTACTGGCGCATGCCTTCATGGCACTGCTCAAGCACGATGCGCCGCTGCTCATGCCCGACATCACCTACAGTTTCTACCCCGTGTATTGCGGCCTCTACGGCATCGAAGAACAGGCCATCCCGCTTGGCGAAGCGTTCGAAATCCGGATCGAGGACTATCGCCGCGACAATGGCGGCATCATCCTCGCCAACCCTAACGCGCCTACCGGAAGACTGCTGCCGCTGCCCGACATCGAACGCCTGCTCACCGACCACCCGCGCTCGGTAATCGTCATCGATGAAGCGTATATCGATTTTGCCGGAGAAACCGTACCCACGGCCATCGCCCTCGTCAAGCGCCACCCCAACCTGCTCATCATCCGTACACTGTCCAAATCGCATGCGCTGGCCGGGCTGCGCATCGGTTACGCAGTCGGCGATAGAGCGCTGATCGAGGCACTGGAACGGGTCAAGAACAGTTTCAACTCCTACCCGCTCGACCGGCTGGCCATTGCCGCCGCCAGCGCGGCCATGCGCGACACGGCGCACCTTGAACGCACACGCCGAGCCGTGATGGAGAGCCGGGAGCGCCTCGTCGACGATCTGCAGACGCTCGGTTTCACGGTTCTGCCCTCCGCCGCCAATTTCATCTTCGCCCGCCATGCCCACCACGACGCGGCCGAACTGGCCGCCGCCTTGCGCCAGAAGGGCATCATCGTTCGCCACTTCCGGCAGGCGCGCATCGACCAGTACCTGCGCATCACCATCGGCAGCGAAACGCAGTGTCAGGCACTGAGCAAAGCGCTGCGCAATCTCGTGAGATCCGCCTGAGACAGAAACGGGCGGCCACAAACGACTCCGCCGTGCGGCGCACGGCGGAATGCAAAACGAACGCACAAAGACGCCAGCACTGAAGGCGTTTATTCTTCCAGCAGGCTGCGCAGCATCCAGGCGGTTTTCTCATGCACTTCCAGACGCTGCGTGAGCAGATCGGCCGTCGGCTGATCATTCGCCGCCTCGACGACCGGGAACAGCTTGCGGGCAGTTCGCGCTGTCGCCTCCTGTGCCGCAACCAGATGCCGCACCATGTCGTCCGCTTTGAGCACTCCGTCCACTTCCTTGATCGAGGCCAGATTGAGGAATTCCTTGAAGCTGCCCGGCGCATGGTGACCAAGGGCGCGAATGCGCTCGGCAATGATGTCGAGGGCATTCCACTGCTCGGTATATTGTTCCATGAACATCACGTGCAGGCTGTTGAACTGCGGGCCGGTAACGTTCCAGTGGAAATTGTGCGTCATCAGATACAGGGTAAAGCTGTCCGCCAGCAGCGCCGACAGGCCGGAGACGATTTTCTCGCGTTCGCCGGCACTGATGCCGATATTGATCGCCGGGGATTTGGATTTTTTTGTACTCATTGCGTTTCTCCTTGATGAAATCCGTCGCGCCGCATCCATGCGCGGCGCGCACTCCGATGTGACAACGGCACGAAAAATAAATTCACAAACCCGCGCCACCCTGAATGGCAAAAAATACGCCATTCTCCAGATGCACACGAACCACAGCAAGCATCCATGGGCCTTTCAGGCCGGCAAGGGAAAGAATCTACGAAAATCGCCGCGCGCCGTCAAGCCGGCGGCGCGTACCAGGGCGACGCTATTTAATCCGGTACTCGGCCGAACGGGCATGCGCCGGCAGTCCTTCGCCCCGCGCCAGCGTCGAGGCGATACGCCCGAGCGGCTGCGAAGCCTCGCGCGACACGCGCACCAGACTGCTGCGCTTCTGGAAATCATAGACGCCAAGCGGCGAGGAGAAGCGCGCGCTGCCCGAAGTCGGCAGCACGTGATTCGGTCCGGCGCAATAATCACCAAGCGCTTCGGACGTGTAAGGGCCGATGAAAATCGCCCCGGCATGGCGGATCTTGTCCACCCACGCCCCGGCATCGGCCAGCGAGAGCTCCAGATGCTCCGGCGCGATGCGGTTGGCGATGGCACAGGCCTCGTCCAGATCGCGCACGGCGATCAAGGCGCCACGATGTTCGAGCGAAGCGCGGATGACCTCCTGGCGCGGCATGGTCGGCAAGAGCGTCTCAATCGACTGCCGCACCCGCTCGATGTAAGCGGCATCGGGGCAGAGCAGGATCGACTGCGCCAGTTCGTCGTGTTCGGCCTGCGAGAAGAGATCCATCGCCACCCAGTCGGGATCGGTCTGGCCATCACAAATCACCAGAATCTCGGACGGACCGGCCACCATATCGATGCCGACCACGCCGAAAACGCGCCGCTTGGCTGCGGCGACATAGGCGTTACCGGGGCCGACGATCTTGTCGACCTGCGGCACGCTTTCCGTGCCGTAAGCCAGCGCGCCAACAGCCTGTGCGCCGCCGATGCAGAACACGCGATCGACGCCGGCGAGCGCCGCCGCCGCCAGCACCAGGGGGTTGCGCTCGCCACCGGGCGTCGGCACAACCATGATCAGTTCGCCGACGCCGGCCACCTTGGCCGGGAGGGCATTCATCAGCACCGATGAAGGATAGGAGGCCTTGCCCCCCGGCACGTACAGGCCGACGCGATCGAGCGGCGTTACTTTCTGTCCGAACAGCGAACCGTCCGCCTCCTCGTACTGCCAGCTCTGCAGCGGCTGATGCTGGTGATAGCGGCGCACGCGCTCGGCCGCTGTCTCGAGCGCTGCGCGCTGCGCTGCGGGCAGGCCGGCAAGCGCCTCATTCAAGGTCTGGCGCGACAATTCCAGTTCGGTCATGCAGCCTACGGCCAGACGGTCGAAACGGTTGGTGTAATCAACCACTGCCGCATCGCCGCGCACTTTGACGTCGGCAAGGATGGAAGCTACCGTGCGCTCGACTGGCTCGTCCTGCGCACTCTCGAACGCCAGCAGCGCATCGAGGCGCACCGTAAAATCGGCATCGCGGCTGGAAAAGCGCTGAATGGCAATCACGACTGCGACGCCCGCGAAGCGATGACGCCGGCGATGGCATCGAGAATGGGAACAATTTTCTCGCGCTTGAGCTTGAGCGCCGCCTGGTTGACGATCAGGCGCGAAGAAATGTCGAGGATGTGTTCAACGGCGACCAGATTATTGGCCTTCAGCGTACTGCCGGTCGAGACCAGATCGACGATGGCGTCGGCGAGACCGGCCAGCGGCGCGAGTTCCATCGATCCGTAGAGTTTGATCAGATCGACATGCACGCCTTTGGCGGCAAAATGTTCACGTGCGATCTTGATGTATTTGCTCGCCACCTTGAGACGCGCGCCCTGCCGCACCGCATGCTCGTAGTCGAAACCGGCGGGAATGGCCACCATCATGCGGCATTTGGCGATATCGAGATCGATCGGCTGGTACAGTCCCTCGCCGCCGTGCTCGATGAGCACATCCTTGCCGGCCACGCCAATGTCCGCCGCGCCATACTGCACGTAGGTCGGTGCGTCGGTGGCGCGCACGATGACGACGCGCACGTCGTCGCGCGTCGTCGGAATGATCAGCTTGCGCGAGGTCTCTGGATTTTCCAGCGGCTCGATGCCAGCTGCCGCCAGCAGGGGCAGTGTTTCCTCAAATATTCGACCCTTCGAGAGGGCAATGGTAATGCCGTTCACGGCGTATTCCTGCTTGATAAAGACGTGATTTTACCGCATTGCCCGTCGCCGTTACGCCGGAATAATGCCCCGCCGCGCTCTGGCACACACAGACAGAGTATCTATTTCTGATACAGACCGGTCTTTAACAAAGCAGCCTCGATCGCGGCCTGATTTGTTTTGGGCGGAAACGAAAGCACAAACGTCCGGTTGATATTCTTCGCTTCGACAACCGCCATGATCCCGATCTCGGACTGGGTGTCGACCACTACGGTTCTCATGCCTTGAAAAACGAAACCGTAGGTCGGCCCCATGCGCATTTTCGGGTTGTCGAGCATCTTCTGATAGTCAAGAAATGATTTCAGCGGAGCTAGCGAAACCATCCGTCCGCCCACCTCCGGCCTGGCCGGATTGATGAACATCGCATTGAGCGCGGCGCCGTCTTTCTCGATGACATGAAAGCGTTTTCCGTCAATGGAAATGCTGCTCATCCAGGATCTGAATCCGGCTTCATTCAACTCGGCCGCCTGCACCCCACCAATAAGCGCCAGCAACAAAAGCAGGCCATGGAATTTGCTTCGGATCATCTATACCCCCTTCTTTATTCGTTGATTCTTACCGTTCAGCGCACCCGCCTGACGACGGCGCCCAATCCCGATAATTTTTCTTCGATCCGCTCGTAACCCCGATCAAGGTGATAAATACGCTCGATCAGCGTTTCGCCCTGCGCCACCAGGCCGGCGATCACCAAACTGGCCGACGCCCGCAAATCGGTCGCCATGACGGTCGCCCCGTTCAGTTGCGGCACGCCGACAACAATGGCGTTATTGCCGTCGATGGTGATCTGCGCCCCCAGGCGGATGAGTTCGACCGCATGCATGAAGCGATTCTCGAAAATCGTTTCGCGAATCATCGCCGTCCCTTCGGCAACACAGTTGATGGCCATGAACTGCGCCTGCATGTCGGTGGGAAAAAGGGGGTAAGGCGCCGTACGCAGACTCACCGACTTCAGCCGGAGCGGCGCCTTGAGTCGGATCGTCGATGCGGCGCAGGCAATCGTACAGCCCGCTTCGCGCAATTTGTCGAGCACCGATTCGAGGTATTTCCCCGATGTGCCGTTCAGGCACACGTCGCCACCCGTCGCCGCCGCGGCACACAGATACGTGCCGGTCTCGATGCGGTCCGGCATGATCGCATATGCCGCGCCGTGCAGGCGATCGACGCCTTCGATGCGGATGCAGTCGCTTCCCGCGCCCTGAATACGCGCCCCCATGGCAATCAGGCAATTGGCCAGATCGACCACTTCCGGCTCGCGCGCGGCATTCTCGAGAACCGTTTCGCCTTCGGCCAGCACCGCCGCCATCATCAGGTTCTCGGTTCCGGTCACGGTCACCATGTCGGTAACGATCCGCGCGCCTTTAAGGCGTGCTGCCTTGGCGATCACATAACCGTTGTCGACATGAATCTCGGCGCCCATGGCCTGCAGCCCCTTGATGTGCTGATCGACCGGGCGCGCACCGATGGCGCAACCACCGGGCAGAGAAACACGCGCTTCGCCGCAGCGCGCCAGCAAGGGTCCGAGAACAAGAATCGAGGCACGCATAGTCTTGACCAGATCGTAGGGCGCCAGCGGATTATTCAAATCGCAACTGTCAAGCACCACGCCGTCCTTGCCGTCAGCGCTCACCGCAACGCCCATCTGGCCAATCAGGCGCAGCATGGTGGAAATATCATTGAGCTGCGGCACGTTGCCAAGGGTCAGCGGCTCGGCGCTGAGCAGGCTGGCACACAAAATCGGCAGCGCGGCATTCTTGGCGCCGGAAATCCGGACGTCACCGCGCAGCGGAACGCCTCCTTGAATTAGCAATTTATCCACGCAGCGCCTTCATTTCCTCTGGAGTAATTGTTTTCATCGACAGGGCGTGCAACTCGCCACTATCGAAATACGGCCGCAGCAGCGCATTGACCATCTGCTGCCGTTGCACACGATTCTTGCCGACGAACTGCGAACTGACCACAATCGCCTCGAACTGATAGCCGTCGCCCTCGACATGCAACCCTTCGCAGACCAGCGCTTGCGCGATGAGTTTCTTGATGGTTTCGCAATCCACGATTTTTTCAGCCCCTTAATTTGTAGCCGCGGCGCAACAGCGCCAGCGTCCCCCACGCCACGAGGAGGAAGCTGGCTCCGGTGACGGCCAGACTGATCTCCGGGGCGACATCGGAAACGCCGAAAAATCCGAAACGGAAGCCGTCGATCATATAGAAGACCGGGTTGAAATGCGACAGGCGCTGCCAGAAGACGGGCAGCGAATGGATCGAATAAAACACGCCCGAGAGCATGGTCAGCGGCATGATCAGAAAATTCTGAAAGCCGGCTAGCTGATCGAACTTGTCTGCCCAGATGCCGGCTACCATGCCGAGCGAACCCATGAGCGCCCCGCCGACGAGGGCGAAGAGGAAAATCCAGCCCGGCGCGGCAAACGACAGCGGCGCGAAACAGAAGGTCACGGCCAGAACACCCGTGCCGACAAGCAGGCCGCGCAGCAGGGCGGCAGCGACATAGGCACAGAAAAATTCGACGTAGGAAATCGGCGGCAGCAGGACAAAAACGACGCTGCCGGTCACTTTCGCCTGGATCAGGCTGGACGAACTGTTGGCAAACGCATTTTGCAGCACCGACATCATCACCAGGCCAGGCACCAGAAAGGCGGTATAACGCAAGCCATGCACCTCGACCTGTGCATCGAGCACGTGCGCAAAAATGAGCAGATAGAGCATCGCCGTGAGCATCGGCGCGGCAAGGGTCTGAAA
>CAYTWY010000031.1:0-5069 GCA_964440925.1 uncultured Propionivibrio sp.
AGCCAATATGGCAAGTGATTTTACGTCGCGCCGGATCGCCTGTCTAAGGTAATGGTCGACAGCACCGCCTTGATCGGCGCAGGCAATGCAGCATGCGCCAGAGCCGGATAGGCCAACCACGCCCAGCGCGGTTCGCCAAGCAATGTGGGACGCACCTCAACCGTACATTGCAATACGCGGGCATTTAGCCGGAAGTGGCTGAAGACATGCACGAAGGCCGGTAATTCCTGCAGGGCAGACACCCGGCAGCCCTGCCGTGCGGCAAAGGCGTCCACCGTTGCCCGGCTGTCCTGATCGACCTCCGGGAGACTGAGCAGACCACCCCAGATCCCGGTCGGGGGCCTGCGTTCGAGCAGCACCTGTTGTCCATCGGTCAGCAGCAGAAAACACGCTTCGCGCTGTGGCAGGACCTTTCTGGCCCTGGCCACCGGCAGCTCATGTTGCCGCCCCTCACGCCTGGCGATGCACAGCACCGCCATCGGGCAACGCTCACAGGAAGGATTGCGGCGGACACACCGCGTCGCCCCAAGATCCATCAGCCCCTGCGTGTAGGCTTCGATTTGATGTGCGGGAAGAAGCGCTTCGGCGAGCGCCCACAGTGTTTTCCCGGTTTGTGCCAGACCGGGTGCGCCATCGATACCGAAACAGCGCGCCAGCACGCGTTTGACATTGCCGTCAAGAATGGCCGCGCGCCGGGCGAAAGCAAAAACGCAGATGGCGGCGGCTGTTGAACGACCGATTCCGGGCAATCCGGCGAGAACCTCCGGCGCATCCGGAAAGCGCCCGGCGTAATCCGCCACGATGATCCGGGCGCAGCGGTGCAGATTGCGAGCCCGTGCGTAATACCCCAGCCCCGCCCACAACTCCAGCACCGACTCCAGTGGCGCTTGCGCCATCGCCTCAATCGTCGGAAAGCGCTTAAGAAAGCGCGTGAAGTAGGGGATGACCGTGCTGACCTGCGTCTGCTGCAACATGATCTCGGAAAGCCAGATGCGATAGGCATCGCGCGTTTGCTGCCAGGGCAGATCGTGCCGCCCTTGCGACTGCTGCCAGGCGATCAGACGCGCCGGAAATTCGCTGCCGGATTCAGGCAATGCGTACAAGCGAACGGCTCCGGGCAGGAGAAAGAGGATTCGGGGGAAACAATGTGCGCATAAACGGGGTCGGATCTTAACATGCGCTTTGCCACAAAACCGGGCGGGGAGGCCACAACGCGTGGCCTCCCCTTTTCATGGCCTAGCCAACAATCGGACTACGCCCTCAGCGCAGTTTCCTGTGGCTTATTTCTTTACGGCAGGTGCCGTTGCCGGTGCTGGCGTTGCGGCAGGCGCGGGCTCACCCTTTTTCGCTTCGGCTTTCACTTCCGGCTTGGCCGGGGTGGCCTCGGCTTTTTTGGCCGCTTTCTTTGCGGCCTTGGCCGCCTTCTTTTCTTCGACCTTCACTTCCGGCTTGGCCGCCGGGGTTGCCGTCGGTGTGGCAGTAGCCGGTGCCGGGGTCGCTGCGGCAGGCTTCACGGCCTCGGCCGGTTTGGCCGGAGCGACAGGAGTTGCAGGAGCCTGGGCAAAGGCAACGGAACCAAGGGAAGCAGCGATAGCAAGAGCGATGATGTTCTTCAGCATGTTGATCTCCAGATTGGTGTGATTTCGAAATTCGGTCGGTTCGATGAACTGAGCGTTTTGTTCCGGCCTTGAATGCATTAACGCGGGGAGTTTCGCCGCGGATGTCAATGATTGAGTAACGTCACGTGACGCTCTGTGACAGCGTCATTGCCTGGCCGACTAGAGTGTGGCGGTCATATACCCGCATTCCTTGCCATAGGACGCCAGATGCTCTGCCTGCCGGGGATGCAGTGTATCGGTCAGTCGATAGCCGAGCTGCGTCCAGAACGCTCGCGAGTTCTGCACTGAAACCAGTGCAGAGTAGGCCAGCGCCTCGCGACGGGCCATGGCCCACGCCTGTTGTACCAGCACCGCTCCGGCCCTGGTGCCACGGGCACGTCTGGCGACGGCCAGATCGTGGAGGTACAAGGTATCGGGGGCGGCCGCTGGCGAGAAGCAGGCACCCAGCGGGGTAATCTTGCCGAGCACGGATCGATACGCCACCAGATAAGCCGCAACGCCTTGTGCATCTTCAAGAACCCAGGCGGAATCAGGTGAAGACTGCAAACGCTCGCGAATCACCGTGGCCGCTTCATTCATTTCCGGCACATAGCATTCGGTCTGGATGACCAGAACAGCGGTGACATCATCGGCAGTCATCGCGCGTACCCGGCGAGATCTTGCCGCCTCGCTCATGCCGGTTTGCTCGCCAGCATCGCTTTCATGGCCGCCAGACGCGCTGTACCACCCGCCTTGTCCGGTGTGCTGTCGGCCTTGCCGCCCGAGAAACGCAGATCCTCCTTGCCCATCTCGGCGATGAAACGCGAGGCCTCGCAGGGAATCAGTTCCTTGCCTTGCTTGCGCCTCTCGCTGTAGCTGATGTGCAGGGAGCGCTGCGCACGGGTAATCCCCACATACATCAGGCGACGCTCCTCCTCGATCTTGTCCGGGCTCTGTGATTCGCGGTGCGGCAACACCCCTTCTTCAACGCCGATCAGGAAGACATGTTTGAATTCAAGTCCCTTGGACGCGTGCAGGGTGGATAGCTGGATGGCATCGATATCCCCCTCGCCCTTGTCGAGCAGATTGATCAGGGCGATGGTCTGGGTCAGATCGATCAAGGTCTTTTCGTCTTCCTCACCCTTGCGCATCAGCCAGCTGGAGAATTCGCTGACGTTGCCCCAGCGCGTTTGCGCAACGCGTGGCTCATCGTGCTCATAAAGCCAGGCCTCGTAGCCAATGGCATTGAGCAGGTCGGGCATGACCTGCTGTGCGGGCTCCTTGTTGGCGCGATATTCCATGGCGTTGATGAATTCGCAGAATTCGAGCAATGGTGCCAGCTGACGCGGTTGCACGGCGTGTGCGAAACCTTCTTCGAAAACAGCGGCAAACAGTGAAATGTGCCGTTTGCCTGCGTAGGTGCCGAGCGCCTCCAGCGTTGCTCCGCCAACCCCGCGCTTGGGAGTGGTCACGGCGCGAATGAAGGCCGGATCATCGTCGCTGTTGGCCAGCAGGCGCAGGTAGGCCGTGATGTCCTTGATTTCGGCCTTGTCGAAAAACGACTGACCGCCCGACAGCAGGTAGGGCACCTTCTGGTCACGCAAATGCTGCTCCAGCGCACGCGCCTGGAAGTTGCCGCGATAGAGGATGGCATAGTCACGGAATTCGCCGCGATGCTCGAATTTGTGCGCCTGCAGCTTCATGACGACATGTTCGGCTTCCTTCTCGTTGTCCTTGCACACCGTGACCGTGATTGGATCACCATGGCCGAGATCGGACCACAGCTTCTTGTCGAACAGCTTCTCGTTGTGTCCGATCAGGGCATTGGCCGCCTTGAGAATACGCACGGTCGAACGATAATTCTGCTCGAGCTTGATCAGCTTGAGGTTCGGATAATCGCGCGGCAAACCGCGCAGATTCTCGACATCCGCGCCGCGCCAGCCGTAGATCGCCTGATCGTCATCGCCCACGGCAGTAAATGCCGCGCGCGGCCCAGCCAGTAGTTTGAGCAGCGTGTACTGGCAGGCATTGGTGTCCTGGTATTCGTCGACCAGCAGATAGCGCAGACGGTTTTGCCACTTGTCGAGAATCTCCGGGTGCTGCTCGAAGAGCGCGACCGGCAGAGAAATCAGATCATCGAAATCTACCGCCTGGTACGCTTTCAGGGTCGCCGAATAGCTGGCGAAAGCCAGCGCCGCCAGCTTCTCGGTTTCATCCTGGGCGTTTTTGAGTGCCAGATCAGGCGAAACCAGCGCGTTTTTCCAGTTCGAAATCAGTGATTGCAGGCGGCGAATGGTGGCCTTGTCGACGCTGCCGGAAAGTTCGGAAACGATGCCAAAGCAATCGGTCGAATCGAAAATCGAGAACTTCGGTTTATAGCCCAGCGCCTTGGCTTCTTCACGCAGGATGCGCACGCCAAGCGAGTGGAAAGTAGAAATGGTCAGCCCTTTGCTCGGTCGATCCTTGAGCAGACTGGCCACACGCTCCTGCATTTCTTTCGCCGCCTTGTTGGTAAAGGTAATGGCCGCGATATTGGACGGGTTGAAACCACACTCCTCGATCAGGTAAGCGATTTTTTGCGTAATCACGCGTGTTTTGCCCGAACCGGCCCCGGCCAGAACCAGCAAGGGACCATCAAGATAGCGGATGGCTTCGCGTTGAGGGGGATTCAGTAGAGAGGACATTGATCAGAAAAAAGGCGAGAACCACAACGGACACGACGGGCACAACGAAGAACGAGAAAAACGTTGCTTTCGTTGCGTTGGTTGTGCTCGTTGTGGCTAAAAATCAAAAATACCGGGATGCCAGCAAAGCCAGAAGGAGCAAGGCGATAAACGCCAGCAGGCGGTTCTGCTGGCGCTGCGTGACGGCAAGCTGCCGCAGCAGAGGAGAGAGTTCAGCCGGTCTCTCATGCGTCAAGGCCCGATGCACCAAGCGCGGCAGTTGCGGCAAGGTGCGCATCCATTCTGGCGCTTCCTGCTTCAAACGCTGCGCCAATGCGCGCCAGCCGAGTTGTTCGCGCATCCAGCGTTCGAGAAAAGGCTTGGCTGTTGTCCATAAATCCAGATCGGGATCAAGTTGCCGCCCGAGCCCTTCAATATTGAGCAGGGTCTTCTGCAACATGACCAACTGCGGCTGGATTTCGACATTGAAACGGCGCGAGGTCTGGAACAGGCGCAGCAAGACCCGCCCGAAGGATATCTCGCTCAGCGGACGATCAAAAATGGGCTCGCACACTGCCCGGATAGCCGCTTCGAATTCATCGACGCGGGTTTCTGGCGGAGCCCAGCCCGCTTCGATATGCGCCATGGCCACCCGCCGGTAATCGCGCTGGAAGAAGGCGAGGAAATTCTGCGCCAGATAATTCTTGTCGTTATCGGTCAGCGTTCCAACGATACCGAAATCGAGCGCAATGTACTTGCCGAGGTGTTCTGCATCGGTGGCCACGAAAATATTGCCGGGATGCATGTC
>CAYTWY010000031.1:5169-9931 GCA_964440925.1 uncultured Propionivibrio sp.
CCATGTCCGGACGCAGGATTTTCACCGCCACCTCGTGTCCGCCGTCTTCCGGGCGCAATCTGGCGAAGTGCACCTGAGCGACCGACGCACTGGCGACCGGCGTTGCATCAAATTCGGCAAAGACTTCGCTGGCGGGTCGGCCGTATGCCGCCTTGATCTGCGCCAACGCCAGCTCGGCTGAAAAAGGCGGCACCTGATCCTGCAGCTTGGCCAGTTCGTCGGCGATATCGAGCGGCAGCAAATCGCGCCGCGTCGATAACACCTGTCCGAACTTGACGAAGATCGGCCCGAGCGCCTCCAGCGCCAGGCGCAGACGTTCGGCACGCGGCGTCCGCAGCCGGCGCCAGAAATGCAGGCCACGCGAGAGCGCGGCCAGACGGCCACTCGGCTCGTGCTCGAAAAGAATCTCGTCGAGGCCGAAACGGCTGGCGACGCGGAGTATTTTGGCGAGACGGAGAATGCGCATGGAACGACGGAAAAGAAAGGCCGAAAGTGCGAGTTTATCCCGAATCGGCGTCCTGACTACTTCCGGATTGGCCCGCACCTCTGCCGGCCTTGCCGTCAATCGCCTGCAGGTCGGCGGCTCATCGTATAATCGACCCCCTTGCTCCACTCCCGAACGAAGCTTTGCGATGACCCAAGATATCAAGACCCACCTTTCCGACCTGATGCGCACCGCGCTGCTCAGCGTGGTACCCGATCAGGCAGACACCCCGATCATTCTGGAACGGCCAAAGCAGGCTTCGCACGGCGACTTTGCCTGCAACCTGGCGATGCAACTGGCACGCGCCATGAAACGCAATCCGCGCGAACTGGCGCAACTCCTGCTGTCCGAGATACCCCGCTCGCCGCAGGTGGCCAAGGCGGAGATTGCCGGCGCCGGCTTCATCAACTTCCATCTGACGCCGGCCGCCAAACTGGCGGTGGTCGCTACCGTACTGACCCAGGGCGAGACCTTTGGCCGCTCGACGGCAGGTGCGCAAAAGAAGGTGCAGGTCGAATTCGTCTCGGCCAACCCGACCGGCCCCCTGCACGTCGGCCACGGCCGCGGCGCGGCCTACGGCGCCAGCCTGTCGAGCCTGCTGGCCTACGCCGGCTGGGATGTTACCCGCGAGTATTACGTCAATGATGCCGGCCGCCAGATGGACATCCTGGCCATTTCGGCCTGGCTGCGCTACCTGACCCTGCTGGGTGAAGAGGTTAATTTCCCGCCCAACGCCTACCAGGGCGACTACGTGTTCGACATGGCCGAACAGATGAAACAGGCGCACGCCGACAAGTTCTTCCGCCCCATGGCGCAGGTTCTCGAAGGCACGCCGGGTCTGCCCGAGGCCGAGCGCGCCGACGATGAGGCCAAGGCCCAGCGCGAGCTGCATCTCGACGCGCTGATCGCCAGCGGCAAAGCATTGCTTGGCGAAGACTGGGCTTACGTACACAACCACGTGCTCACCGAACAGCTCGAAGACTGCCGCAGCGATCTGGAAGAGTTCGGCGTGCACTACGACGTCTGGTTCTCGGAAAAATCGCTGTTCGATACCGGGTTGGTGGCACGCTGCATCGAGCGTCTGGAAAAGGCCGGGCACGTTTACGAACAGAACGGCGCCAAGTGGTTTAAATCAACCGCCTTCGGTGATGAGAAAGATCGCGTCGTGCAGCGTGACAACGGCTTGTATACCTATTTCGCTTCGGACATTGCCTACCACCTGAACAAGTACGAGCGCGGCTTCCAGCGCATCATCAACATCTGGGGTGCCGATCACCACGGCTACATTCCGCGCGTCAAAGGCTCGCTCAGCGCGCTCGGTCTCGACCCGGACGTCCTCGACGTGGCGCTGGTGCAGTTTGCCGTGCTCTACCGCAACGGCCAGAAGGCCTCGATGTCCACCCGCTCCGGCGAATTCGTCACCCTGCGTACCCTGCGCGACGATGTCGGCAACGACGCCTGCCGCTTCTTCTATGTGCTGCGCAAGTCCGACCAGCACCTCGATTTTGACCTCGACCTCGCCAAGAGCCAGACCAACGAAAACCCGGTCTATTACATCCAGTACGCGCATGCCCGCGTCTGCTCGATTCTCGCGCAATGGGACGGCGACACCGAGGCGCTGTCCAGCGCCGATTTCTCGCGCCTCGAAAGCCCGTACGAACTGGCGTTGGCGGCCAGACTGGGCGAATTCGCCGAAGTCATCGAGAACGCCGCGCGCGAGCTGGCACCGCACATGGTGGCCTTCTACCTCAAGGATCTGGCGGCCGATTTCCATAGTTACTACAATGCGGAACGCATGCTGGTCGATGATGTGGCGCTGAAGGAAGCGCGCATCGCCCTGGCCTTGGCTGTGCGCCAGGTGATCCGCAACGGACTGGGAATTCTTGGCGTCAGCTGCCCGCAAACGATGTAAAAATGGATCGGAAAAAACGTCATGAGACAGAAAATGAGAACACAGGCAAGCCATAGAAAGATGCGCGGCAATACCCTGGTCGGTCTTTTCGTTGGTCTGGTCATCGGCGTGCTCGGCGCTGCCGGCGTTGTCTGGTACATCTACCGCACTCCGCTGCCTTTCGCGCAGAAACATCCGCCTGCCGCGCCGCCGGCGACTGCTCCGGCTGGAATTTCAGCGCCGACTGCGGCCGCGGCAAATGGTGCGGCGGCTCCGCTGCCGCTGCCCGGCAAGCCTGGCGACCCGGTGCCGCAGAATGGCGACAAGCCGCGTTTCGATTTCTACAAGATCCTGCCGGGGAACTCGGAAGCCACGCCGCAGGGGAAGACGGCAGAGGGCAAGGCGAAGACGGAAAAGGATGCGTCGCTCGCCGAAGCCTTGTTCCTGCAGTCCGGAGCGTTCCAGAACGCCGGTGACGCCGACAACCAGAAGGCCAGGCTGGCGATGCTCGGTGTCGAAGCCACGGTGCATCAGGTCATGCTGCAGGACAAGACTTGGTATCGCGTCCGGCTCGGGCCGTTCCGCAAAATGGACGAACTGAGCGCGGTACGCGCCGAACTTGCCAAACAGGGCATCGAAGCCCATCTCGTCAAGAAAGACTAAGGAAGTACGCATGAGAGACCTCATCCTCCGCGGCCTTGCCGCTTTTTTTCTCGCCTTTTTCAGTTCGATGGCCGGCGCCCAGAACGGCCTGCAGCCCGGTCGCGACTTCGCCGTGATCAACCCGGCGCAATTGACCGATTCGCCGGACAAGATCGAGGTTCTCGAGTTTTTCTCCTATGCCTGTCCGCATTGCGGCGACCTCAACTCGCACCTTGTCCGATGGGCCGGCAAGCAGCCTGCCGGCGTGGTGGTGCACCGCGTCCCGGTGAGTTTCGGTCCGTTCTATCAGCTCATGGCGCGGCTGTACTACAGTCTGGAAGCGATGGGCGAACTCTCCCGACTGGATGGCGCCGTATTTGCCGCCGTGCATGAGAAGGGGCTGAAACTGGTGAACGAAAAGAGCATTCGCGACTGGCTCGTCGACCAGGGCGTCGATGCGCGCAAGTTCAGCGACGCTTTCAATTCCTTCGGTGTGCTCAGCAAAACCAGGCGCGCGCAGGAACTTGCCGACCAGTACAAAATTCGTGGCGTTCCCTCGCTGGCTGTCGATGGCCGCTATCTGGTGGTTGGACAGGCCGTGAAATCGCACGAGGAATTGCTGGCCCTGACCGACAAGATCATCGCCAAGCGACGCGCCGAGCGCAGCGGCAAGAAGTAGGGCGGCCAAGGGATGTCGTCTCCGCGCAAGGTCTTTATCACCGGCGCTTCTTCCGGCATCGGCAGTGCGCTTGCCGAATACTACGCCGCAAGCGGCGCCATCCTTGGCCTGGCCGCCCGCCGGCAGGCGCATTTGCAAAACCTGGCACAACGCCTGACCGGGCACGGCGCCAGGGCCGTCTGCTGTTATCCGCTCGATGTCACTGACGACGAAGCGTTAAGAACGGCCGCACAGGACTTCATCGCACGGCACGGCGCACCCGACATCGTCATCGCCAACGCTGGTGTTTCGTCCGGCACACTCACTGAATGCGCCGAAGATCTGCAAATCATCCGCCGCATCTTTGCCGTCAACCTGCATGGTATGGTCGCCACCTTCTCGCCTTTTATCGCCGCCATGCGCCAGAGCGCACAAGCCGGTCGGCCGGGGCGTCTGGTCGGCATTGCCTCGGTGGCCGGCATTCGCGGCTTGCCGGGTGCCGAAGCCTACAGCGCCTCGAAGGCCGCCGCCATCGCCTATCTCGAAAGCCTGCGCCTGGAAATGCGCGCCTCGGGCATCAAGGTCGTCACCATCGCGCCCGGCTACATTGAAACGCCGATGACCGCGATCAACCCCTACCGTATGCCTTTCCTGCTGCCGGTCGACGAAGCCGCGCGGCGTTTTGCCCGCGCCATCGAACGAGGCAGCAGCTACACCGTCATTCCCTGGCAAATGGGTATCGTCGCCAAAGTCTTGCGCCTGTTGCCCAACGCGCTCTACGACCGGCTGTTCGCCAACACCCCGCGCAAACCCCGGGTGCTGTAATCCTTCGGCTATTTAGCCGGTGTGGCCGCGAGCGTGTTTTCGCAAATGAATGCTGGCCATGACGAGAGTTTCCGTTTGACGTGCCGCGCAAAAATAGAACGGTGCGCCGATCCTCCCCTCGCCTCCGGGAAGAAGAACCGAAGGAAACGCAAATCAACGGTAATACCCAAAGCTGGTAGCATGGATTCCGCCGCTTCCTGACAGACGAAAATCCGAGGGGAACCTCATGAAAACGGTAGCCAAGAATCTCCTGCTGCTCTTA
>CAYTWY010000031.1:10031-18405 GCA_964440925.1 uncultured Propionivibrio sp.
CTTACCTATTCCCAGGTTCATGAGAACGGTGAAATCTACTGGATGCTCCTGTTTGATCGGGGACGTATTGCCGAAAAGGACGGGGATATTGCAACGGCAATCGGGTTCTACCGTAAAGCAGTTGATGTCATCGAGCGGCAGCGCTCCACCATCAATACCGAGGCAAGCAAGATCGGATTTGTCGGCGATAAACAGGCCGCCTATGATTCCGTGATCCGGTTATTGCTTAAAAGCGATCATGCAGGAACGGCTTTTGAGTATGTCGAGCGTTCGAAGGCGAGGGCGCTGATCGATATGCTTGCAGCAAAACAAGACTTCTCGATTGCTTCGGGTGATCCGGCCAGAGTTAGAGAACTTATGGCGCAGGTTGGCCAGACAGAAGCGGATGCGCTTGTTCAGACGGCTACTTCGGATCAGGCTAAACGGCGTAGTGCCGCACGAACTGCAGTGCAGGCCTTGAGCAAGGAGTCCCCTGAACTCGCCTCACTCCTCAGCGTGTCATCTCTGTCGTTGTCCCATATTCAATCCCTGCTTCCCGATGATGAAGTTCTAGTCGAGTACTATCAGGGGGGGAATGATCTGATTGCCTTCATCGTATCGAGAGCCAGATTGGCAGCAGTAGAACTCGATAGTTCGCGGCTTCTTGAGCAGGTCCGTCAGTTCCGCGAGAATCTTGAAGACGTCGAGAGTAACAGATACCAATCCCTGGCGCAGAAGCTATACGACATTCTGTTACGACCAATAAAGGATCAGCTAAGCTCAAGCAAACTTACCATTGTGGCCCATGGCCCCCTGCACTACCTACCCTTTAATGCGCTGCATGATGGACAGAAATTTCTGATCGATCTTTATAGCGTGCGTATCTTGCCCAGTGCCAGTGTTCTGCAATATATCCGCTCAGAGCCGATGACCAAACCAGGAGAACTGCTGGCCCTCGGCAACCCGGACCTGGGTGATCCAAGGATGGATCTTGCCTACGCTCAGGCCGAGGCGATTGCTGTCGCAAAAGGGCGACCACGCTCAAAGGTTCTTTTACGCAAGGAGGCAAACGAATCGGCTCTGCGCCAGTATGGCGGGAATTTTCGCTACATTCACTTTGCGTCACATGGACAGTTCAATCCGGAAGCCCCGTTGAAGTCGGCTCTGTTTCTGGCGAAAGATGAACATGGTGACGGCCTGCTG
The DNA here is from genome assembly GCA_964440925.1 of uncultured Propionivibrio sp. GTDB lineage: Bacteria > Pseudomonadota > Gammaproteobacteria > Burkholderiales > Rhodocyclaceae > Propionivibrio. The sequence goes on from CAYTWY010000031.1 coordinate 11,214, forward strand.
ACCGTTGATAAGCTCTACTCCATGAAACTCGATGCAGATCTTGTGACTTTGAGCGCATGCGAGACAGGCGTCGGAAAAATCGCCAACGGTGATGAGGTCGTTGGCCTTAGTCGAGGTTTCCTGTATGCCGGAAGTCGCTCGATAGTTTCCAGTTTATGGAAGGTGGACGATCAAGCAACCGCTCTGCTGATGACTGATTTCTACGATCAGCTCAAGCAGCTTGATAAGCGAGAGGCATTAAGAAGGGCTCAACTGGCTACAAGGGCAAATCACCCGCATCCATTTTTCTGGGCGGCCTTTCAAATAACCGGGAGCGCGAATTAGCGGCTTCGTTTTTCCTAGTCAAGCAATTTGCGCAAAGCTTATCAATATATCCGGGCAAAAATAAACACCTTCCCTTTCGCATCCACGCCGTACCTGACCCCCCTTGAATTGATCAAAATCATGCGGTTTGCCCGTCCCCCCGGTATACTTGCCGCTTCGTTTTGCGGAAATTCCCATGCAGCACCTGAAATTACCCGAGCTTGTCTGCCCCGCCGGCAGTTTGCCCGCCCTTCGGGCGGCGGTCGATCACGGCGCTGATACCGTCTATTTCGGTTACAAGAACGACACCAACGCGCGCAATTTTGCCGGACTGAATTTCGATCAGAAAGCCATGGTCGAAGGCATCGCCTACGCCCACGCGCGCGGCAAACAGGTGTTGATGGCCATTAATACCTTTCCCCAGCCAGGACGCGAGGCCGACTGGCACCAGGCCATTGATGGCGCGGCCGAACTGGGTGTTGACGCCGTCATTCTGGCCGATGTCGGCCTGCTGGATTACGCCAGCAAGTGTCACCCGGCATTGCGCCTGCATCTTTCGGTGCAGGGCTCGGCGACCAGCTACGAAGCCGTCAATTTTGCCCAGCGCGAATTCGGCGTGCAGCGCGCCGTGCTGCCGCGCGTGCTGACCCTGGCGCAGGTCGAACAGGTGATCAGCCACACCACGGTGGAAATCGAGGTTTTCGGTTTCGGCAGCCTGTGCGTGATGAACGAGGGGCGCTGCTGGCTTTCCTCCTACGTGACCGGCGAATCGCCGAACACGGTAGGGGCCTGCTCCCCGGCCAAATACGTGAAATGGGAAAAAGCGCCGGGACAGATGTCCACGCGCCTGAACGGCATCCTGATCGACCGCTGCGCGGACAATGAACCGGCCGGCTACCCGACCGTGTGCAAGGGCCGCTTCGACGTTAACGGCGACACCTACTACGCGCTGGAAGAACCGACCAGCCTGAACGTGCTGGAAATCCTCCCGGATATCGTCAGGATCGGCGTCTCGGCGATCAAGGTCGAAGGGCGGCAGCGCAGCCCCGCCTACGTTGCCCAGGTGACGCGCACGTTGCGCGCCGCCCTCGACGAACTGGCGCGCGACATCGACGCTTTCCGCGTCAAGCCCGCCTGGCAGGCCGAACTCTCCAAGGTCTCCGAAGGCGTACAGGCGACCCTGGGCGCTTACAATCGGCCGTGGCGATAACCCCATTGACCACAGAGACACAGAGGCACAGAGAACAGCAAAAGAGAATTTCTCAGTGCCTCTGTGGTTAAGGATTTTTACAATGAAACTCGCATTAGGCCCCCTGCTTTATTTCTGGCCCAAGGACAAGGTACTCGACTTCTACGCCGAAATGGCGCAGATCGAGGCCCTCGACATCATCTACGTTGGCGAAGTCGTCTGTTCGCGTCGCCAGCAACTGCGCGTTGCCGACTGGATCGGGCTGGCACGCGACCTGCGCGATTGCGGCAAGGAAGTCGTCGTCTCGGCACAAGCCCTGCTCGAGTCGGAGAGCGACCTGAAAGCGCTGCGCCGCCTGATCGACGAAGCCGGATGCATGATCGAAGCCAACGATCTGGGCGCCGTCAGCCTAGCCGCCGGACGCCCCTTCGTCGCCGGCCCGCACCTCAATATCTACAACGCCGACACCCTCGCCACTTACGCCCGTTACGGCCTGAAGCGCTGGCTACCGCCGCTGGAAGGCGACCGCACGCTGATCGAAACGCTGCACAGCCGCCGTCCCGCCGGCGTGGAGACCGAGCTCTTCGTCTATGGCCAGCTGCCGCTGGCCTTCTCGGCGCGTTGCTTCACTGCCCGTCACTATGGATTGAACAAGGACGACTGCCAGTTCAAGTGTCTCGACCACCCGCAAGGGCTGACCGTGAAAACGCGCGAGGGGCAGCCTTTCCTGGCCATCAACGGCATCCAGACGATGTCGGCACAAACCTGCAACCTGCTGGCCGAAGTGCCGGAAATGCTGAAGATGGGCGTCGACATCCTGCGCCTCAGCCCGCAGCCCGCACACCTGCCGGAGATCATCGCTGCCTTCGACGCGGCACGTTGTGGCCGGGCAGTTTCGCCGGACATGGCCGGCTGGGCCGAAAACGGCATGGTCGACGGTTACTGGTTCGGCAAAGCTGGCATAGAATCGCATTTTGGCAAATAGCCGGCGTAGGCAAAAAATACAGCAAGGAGACAGTCATGTCCGCCAGCATTCTCAAATCCCTGAGCATTCCCAAATTCAAGCTGCCCGATTGCGTCTCGGCGCTCGGTCAGCGCCTGCCGCAGTGGCCGCATGCGCTGGCGTTGTGCACGGCGCTGAACACCCTCGTCAAATTGCGCCTGTTGCCGCAGGATAGCGTCGATCTGCTCGAAGGCCGCAGCCTGCTGATCGAGGTGCTCGACACCGGCAGCCGCGCCTGCTTCACCTACCGTGCCGGCCTGTTCCGGCCGCTGTTTACCCTTCCCGAAACGCCCGACCTCGCCTTCCGCGCCAACCTGTCGGCCTTTCTGCAACTGGCCGCGCGTCAGGAAGACCCGGATACCCTGTTCTTCAACCGCGAGTTGTGCATCGAGGGCGACACCGAACTCGGACTGGTGGTCAAGAACATGCTCGATGCGATGGAATGGCCGAAGATGCCGAATCTGCCCTTCTTTCGCCATGCCTAGGGCGGAATGAACATATTCATCACTAGGACACCTTGGGCACCAAGGCGCACGAAGAAAAAATTTGAAACATTTTCTGGGTGAATTTTTGTGTCTTTGTGACGCGGTGGTTCGCTTTGTTACGTTGAGTTAAGTCCAATAATTCAGGGAGTGAAAGCATGCCGATCTGGAACCGGGAAGCCGAGTGCGCCACGCACGAAGCGCGTCAGAAATTGCAGCTGGAACGTTTGCAGCGCTCGGTCGAACGGGTGTATGCGCGCGTGCCGTTCTATCGCAGGAAGCTCGATCAGGCGGGTGTTACGCCGGATTCGATCAGCTGTCTGAAAGACATCGCCAAGCTGCCGTTTACCACCAAATACGAGCTGCGCGAGACCTACCCCTACGGCTTGCTTGCCTGCGAACGCGCCGACCTTGTTGAAATCCACACCTCCTCCGGCACCACCGGTACCCCGGTGGTCGGCGCCTACACCGAATCGGATCTGGCGCTGTGGGCCGAAGTCATGGCGCGCACCCTGTCCATGGCCGGCTGTACTGCCGGCGACACGGTACAGAACGGTTACGGCTACGGCTTGTTCACCGGCGGTCTCGGCGTGCACCACGGCGCGCGCCGCATCGGCGCCAACATCCTGCCCATTTCGGCCGGCAACACCCGGCGCCAGCTTGCGGTGATGCGTGACTTCGGCACCACCCTGCTCACCTGTACCCCGTCCTACTCGCTCTTTCTCGCCGAAGCGGCGGCCGAGGAGGGCATCGACTTTCGCGACCTGCCGCTGCGCGCCGGCTGTTTCGGCGCCGAGCCGTGGAGCGAAAACATGCGCGGCGAAATCGAGGCCAAGCTCAATATCAGCGCGCACGACATCTACGGCCTGACCGAACTGATCGGCCCCGGCGTCGCCTCCGAATGCGAATGCAAGAACGGTCTGCACTTCAACGAAGATTACTTCTACCCCGAAATCATCAACCCGGAAACCGGCGACGTGCTGCCCGACGGTGAAAAGGGCGAACTCGTCATCACCAGCCTCGAACGCGAAGGTTCGCCACTCCTGCGCTACCGCACCCGCGACATCACCTACCTGATGCGCGAACCCTGCGCTTGCGGCCGCACCAGCGTGCGCATCCACCGTCTGCTCGGGCGCACCGACGACATGATGATCATCCGCGGCGTCAACTGCTTCCCGTCACAGATCGAAAACGTGCTGATGCGTATCGAAGGCACGCAGCCGCACTACCAGATCGTCATCGACCGTGGCGCCACGCATCTGGACGAAATCGAGATTCAGGTCGAAGTCGAGGAATCGATCTTCTCCGACGTCACCCGCTCGATGGAACAACTGCGCAAGCGAATCCACGACGAACTGAAGAGCGATCTCGGCATCAGCGCCCGCATCAAGCTGGTCGAACCGCGTTCGATCACGCGCAGCGAAGGCAAGGCCAAACGCATCATCGACAAGAGGAGCCTCTGATGATCATCCAGCAAATTTCCATCTTCGTAGAGAACACCACCGGACGGCTGGCCGACATCACCGCCCTGCTTGCCCGCTCGGGCATCAACCTGCGCGCCCTGTCGATTGCCGATACCACCGACTTCGGCATCCTGCGTATGGTCGTCGACCGCCCCGATGCCGCCGTCCAGATTCTCAAGGAGGCCGGGTTTACCGCCCGCGAAACCGACGTGATCGGCATCGAAATCCCCGACCACCCCGGCGAACTGGCGCGCATCATGGCGCTTTTCCGCGATGCGGCGATCGGCATCGAATATCTCTACGCCTCGCTCGAACAGCGCCAGGACAAGGCGGTCATCGTCGTCAAGGTCGACAACCTCAAGGCTGGCGTGGCGCTTCTCGAAAAGCACGGTCTCGCCACCATTCCCTCGTTCTGAACAGCGGCCTGCTCCTGCCGGCCCGGCGGCCAATGACCGGCCGGCCGGCAAGGCAATCAGCATAAGGCTTTCCGGGCGGTCCGCGCCGGCAGCGTTACCTGGAGCGCAAGAATTTAGAGCAGGACGCGCTCGATGCCGCCGTTGCGCGCCTGGCGCAGGAAGTCCTGCAGCCAGTTCTCGCCGAGCAGGCGGCGCGCCATTTCGACGACGATATAGTCAGCCTGCGTGCCGGTTTCGCTGCTGTAGCGCGAAAGCCCCTGCAGGCACGACGGGCAGGCGGTAAGCAGCTTGATTTCGCCGGCGAAACCGTCGGCGCGCAAGGCGTCGGTGCCTTTGCCGATTTCTTCCTGTTTGCGGAAACGTACCTGGGTGGCAATGTCGGGACGCGTCACGGCAAAAGTGCCGGCTTCGCCGCAACAGCGGTCGCAAGGCTCGACCGCCTGCCCCATGAGGGCATTGGCGACCTTGATCCCTGGTGTCATCTTCATCGGGGTATGGCACGGATCGTGATACAGGTAGCGTGCCGATGCCGTGCTGTCGAGGCGAACGCCCTTGAGCAGCAGGTATTCGTGGATGTCGAGCAGGCGGCAGCCGGGAAAGATCTGTCCGAACTGGTATTTGAGCAGCTGATCCATGCAGGTGCCACAGGAGACGATGACCGTATTGATGTCGAGGTAGTTCAGGCTGTGGGCGATGCGATGGAAGAGTACCCGGTTGTCGGTGGTGATTTTCTGCCCGAGAGCCGATTCGCCGCCGGCGATCTGCGGATAGCCGCAGCACAGGTAGCCGGGCGGCAACACGGTCTGCGCGCCGATGGCGAAGAGCATGGCTTCAGTGGCCAGCGCGACTTGCGAGAACAGGCGCTCGGAGCCGCAGCCGGGGAAATAGAACACGGCGTCGCCGTCGTAGTCCTCGGCCTGCACTTTGTGCGGGTCGCGAAGGATCGGCACGACGTTGGCCTCCTCGATGTCGAGCAGGGCGCGTGCGCTGCGGCGAGGCAGGTCGCCGGGCATCGGTTTGTTGAGGAAATGAATGACCTGCGAGCGTCCGGGCGGCGAAACAAGCGGCGGCCGTCCGAGGGTGGATGGCGGTTGCCGCGTTTGCCGCTGCAGCAAGCCAAGCGATTTGGCGAGGCGGTGCGCCAGGCGTTGTCCGGGGTAGGCAAGGCCGACCATCAATGCGCGCATCAGGCGGATGCTTGCCGCGTCGCGCAGGGTGAGGAAGGCCATGGCAGCGGCCTTGGCCGGAACAAATTTCTTCTGACCTTGTTCGCGCAGGAAGTTGCGCATGCGGATCGAGACATTGCCGAAATCGATATCGACCGGGCAGGGATTGATGCATTTGTGGCAGGTCGTGCAGTGGTCGCCAACGTCGTTGAATTCGTCGAAGTGCCTGAGTGAGATGCCGCGCCGTGTCTGCTCTTCGTAGAGGAACGCCTCGATCAGCAGCGAGGTGGCGAGAATCTTGTTGCGTGGCGAATAAAGCAGGTTGGCGCGTGGCACATGCGTCGAGCACACCGGCTTGCACTTGCCGCAACGCAGGCAATCCTTGACCATCGCCGAGATATCGCCGATTTCCGACTGCTCCATGATCAGGGATTCGGTGCCGAGCAATGAGAAGGAGGGGGTATAGGCGCGTGTCAGGTCACTGCCGGGCAGCAATTTCCCCTTGTTGAAGTGGCCCTCGGGGTCGATCCTGGCCTTGTAATCAAGAAAAGGAGCGAGTTCTTCGGGGGCGAGAAATTCCAGTTTGGTGATGCCGATGCCGTGTTCGCCGGAAATGACGCCGTCGAGCGCACGCGCCAGCGCCATGATGCGGGCGACCGCGGTGTTGGCGGTCTGCAGCATGGCGTAATTGTCGGAGTTGACCGGAATGTTGGTATGCACATTGCCGTCGCCGGCGTGCATGTGCAGGGCGACGAAAACGCGGCTGCGGCGCGCTTCGAGGTGAATGGTCGTGATCCGCTCGATGACCGGGCGGAATACCTTGCCGTCGAAGATGGCTTCCAGCAGGGGTTTCAGTTCGCTCTTCCAGGAAACGCGCAGCGAATGGTCCTGCAGGCGATGAAAAAGGGTCGGCCGGGCAATATTTCCGGCGAAGGGGCGGGTGCCGATGCCGAGTTCGGCGAAATGCGCTTCCGCTTCGGCAAGCGGCAGGTCGAGATGGTCAAGCAACCACTGCCAGCGTTGCCGTACGCCGGCGATGGCGTCCAGTGCCGCCGCGCGCTGATCGCCGATGAGCAGTGCGCTGTCGAGGTCAACGTCGCCCCGGTGCAACGGCAGCTCCCCTTCGAGAAAGCCTTGCAGGCTGTCGCACAGCGTGAGCTTGTTCTGGAT
>CAYTWY010000032.1:0-4494 GCA_964440925.1 uncultured Propionivibrio sp.
GGAGATAACCGGCTTCGTTTCCCCTTCGCCGCGCAGCGCCAGGCCGTTCGGCAGGTATTCCTTGATCGCCACGAACTGGTTGTCCTCGGTGGTTGCCAGATAGACGATGGAAAACCCGCCCAGCGAAAGCTGACGCTCGATGCGGTAGGCGTCGAGCGGGTAACCGGCGGGCAGCGCGTGGTTTGCTTGTTGCGTCATCGCGATCGGGGCTATCATGTCGTGGTGGGGGCATTTTCGGGCTTTGTCTCGAGGCTGTAAAGTAACGCTTCGCCTCATCCTTATTTAATCAGGTATTCCATGATCTACAGCATGACCGGTTATGCCGCCAGAACACTCGATATCGCGTGCGGTGCAGTACAAATCGAACTAAAAAGCGTCAATTCGCGCTACCTCGACTTCCAATTCCGCATTTGCGAGGAACTACGCGCCGCCGAACCGGCCTTGCGCGAACTGTTTACCGCGCGTCTTGCACGCGGCAAGCTCGAATGCCGCATCAGTTTCAACGCCGCCACGACGCGCCCCAATTCGCTGGCCCTCAACGACGACTTGTTGCGCCACCTGAAAACTCTCGAACAGCGCGTCCTTGCCGACCAGCCCTCCGCCAGGCCACTGAGCGTCAGTGACATCCTGCGCTGGCCGGGGATGCTCGGTGACGATGCGCTAAATGGCGAGGCGCTGCTACCCGCCTGCCTGAAACTGGCTGCCGAAGCCTTGCAGGACTTTAGCGACAGCCGGGCCCGCGAAGGCGAAAAATTGTCCGCCGTGATCCTTGAGCGCGTGACGCGCATGCGCGATCTGGTGCGCGCTGTTGCACCGCGAATTCCTGCCGCGCAAGCTGCTTTCCAGGACAAGCTCCAGCAACGGCTAGTCGAGGCACTGGGCAGCGCCGACGACGACCGCATCCGCCAGGAAGTCGCCGTATTTGCCGTGCGCATCGACGTCGCCGAGGAACTGGCTCGTTTGTCCACCCATCTTGACGAGGTAGAACGCGTGCTCAAGGCAGGCGGGGCTTGCGGCAAGCGTCTCGACTTCCTGATGCAGGAACTCAACCGTGAGGCAAACACGCTCGGTTCAAAATCTGTCGTCAGCGAGGTTTCGCAAACGGCAATGGATCTGAAAATACTGATCGAGCAAATGCGCGAACAGATTCAGAACCTGGAATAAGGCGGAAAGGCTCCCGATCAGGAGCCTTCGCTTTATCTTGACTATCTTGACAGGCGATCAGCCAGACACACGCCGCAGCAAAGAAAGTCGCCAACGCCGACTATCGCAATTCAGCCAACGGCGCATCCGGAAATCCGCTGAAAAATCTGGCACGCAGGTCGTCTATTTCCTTTTCCCGCAATCCGACAAGACGGGCATTGAAAGCGCGAGGATCAGGCGTGTAAAGAAGATATGCCTGCGTCTCGTTGATCATCATTTCCTCGTTATCCGGATTGTAGCTGCTGCTGGAGAGGAACTTGCGGAACGCCGCACGCTGTTCCTCGCTCATCACATTGCGCCAGAAATGCCGGCAATAGTTGGCGTACAGCGGATTGGTGTAATACTCGGCATGGCTGATTTCGTGCATCAGGATGGTTCTTCTGGCCAGCGCTGAGACCTGCGGGCCGCTGCCATTACCCCGTGTTTCGCCGGGAATGGAAAGAATCACCGCACGCGGCCTGGCCGCCTGGAAGAATCCGTTACGCTCGACCATGAAACGGCGTTCGAGCAACATCTGGCGCAGGGCAATTTCTTCCGGATTGAGTTTGACTCCGCCCATATCGGCGAGGTTGAAGAAAACCACCAGCTCGGACACCAGAAAATCGTTACCGTAGGCAAATGTCGATTCGCTTTTCCCGACCGAGCGGATAAACTGCGCCAGCTCGCTGTTATCCATCACGCGCGCCCGCGGAGCGCCGATGCGCTCGATGAGAGCCACCACCCGGTTGAACATCCGCCCCTGTTCAATCAGATTGGGAAAATCGACGATCAGAACCAGCGCTCTCTTGCCATATTCGAACAGCGAGACTTTTCCCGCCGCATTACCGAGAATGGTCGAAAAATCAGCCGCCTGCCCCGCCGGCAAGGCGTATCGACCCTCTTCCTGGGCCGACGCCAAGGAAAGCGCCGCACTACTCAGGAAGACCAGCAGACAGGCCGTCAGTTTATGCACGAGAGAGGTCTTTTTCATCACGGCCTTTTATACGCATCCATGCTGAACCGGTGCGCCCGTTCAAGGTTATAACTGGCATTGTCACGGTTGCTCGGCCGCGCCGGCTGGTTGAAACCCCCACCCGCATTGACGGGCGGATAGTACGGCATGAGGCCGTAAGTGTTCGGCCAGGCGTACAGAGCCGCCGTTTCGTAGTTATCGGCCTCGTAGGCCTTCTGGCTGAAGGCATGCGCCCGGTAGAGGCTATAACTGGCGGCATCGCGGTTACTCGGCCGTAGCGGCTGGTTGATTCCGGAAGAGTAGACCACCGGCGGATAAGCGGCATAGGGAACCTGCGCCCGCAGCAACAGGGGTGGCGCACTGACGAAATAGGGAGCCGGTGGCAAAATGGCAACATCGCGTGCCTGCGGCGAGGAAAAAACCAGCGAACGCAGCGCCGGATGGGCATAGGCATAGGCCGGCTCGGCCGAAATGGCCTGCCCACCCTCAAGGAGAATGATTTCAGCCTGCGCCGGAAGGCTGGCCGCGCCACCCAAAAGCATCAGCAACGCCCCAAAGCGGCGTGTCCCAAGGAGCGGTTTCATTTCACACCTCCTGCTTCGCTGACGCTGACCGAGCTTCCTTGCCGCTGAATCAGGTAGATTTTTCCATCCTTCGGCGATTTGTAACGGCTGACGCCGGCGGGAACTTCCTGGCCATCGATCCAGACCTTGCCATTGATGACGGTAACCCCCTCGATATTGGCATCATCGGCAATGCGCCCGACATTCACTCTGGCTTCGTTCGACCTTCCGGCGGTCCGAGCTTCCGAACGCGCCTTGACTCCGACGCCTGCCTCCGCGCCGATACGCACTTCCTGCCCCGGCGTTATCACGGTAATCTGAGCAAAAGCCAAGCCGGTCACGAACAGACCGACCAGCGCAAGATTCGTTCGCGCTCCGTTTTTCATGGCACACCCCTTTCCGTCATTTTCTGCAATTTGCATTAACGACCGAATTCCCCCGTGCGTTGACACCGCCGCTGCGCTCGACAACGGTCTTGTCCCCGATGGTTCCAATGCTCAACGAGACATCGCCGCAGGGGCGACCTCCGGGCAATGCACCCGGCGGGTGAACATACGCTGCCGCTCTCTGACGCGCTCTCTCGGCATCATTCAGAGGCGCGTTGCGCAGGATGATCGTCGTCGTTTCAGCGCCCTGATCACCGGGAGTACGCAGATATTCCTGCGCCTCACGCGTCGATTGTTCGGCACTACTTCCTCGTTCGACCTCTCCATCGCTGATGATGATCGGCGCCCCCTGCTGGCTCAGATTGAGCCGCGCCCTGTCGGCCGAACTTGCCGCCGTCTTTTCGCTGCGCGTCTCGTTGCCCGCCGGCTGGACGATAATAATCTCGCCGGCCCGGACAAAGGAAAACGGAAGGAGCGCCGCAATAGCAAGAATTCTGATAATCACGACTCCCTCCCGACGAGGTTTGCCTCGTGTAATTTACTGGATGACGATGTCCAGCTTGGCCTCGGCCACCGAAGGATTGGAAGCACGGAAGGCCTTACTGATTTCTTCCATGGAACCAACCTTCAGCGGCGTCAAATCGGCGCCCTTGAGATTCGACGGCAGAGCCAGGTCACGACTGCTGCCAAAACAGGCGATCTGTTCACGCCCCGGTTTGTCGAATTTGATCTTGAACGGGGAGTTCTCCGGCGGCAGGGAAATCGCGCGGTTGGCCTTGAGGAAGGGATCCGGACTGAAGCGATTGGGATGAATGCGCGCAATGGTCCCCGAAACATCCTTGTAGTAACAATAGAGAACGCCGTCAGCCGACAGTTGCACGTTCGCCCGCAGGAACTCCCGCAAGCGATAGGTGGGTCGATTGCCGCGATCGCTGTCGAGTCGCACCGACAAGGGACCTTGCATTTCTCCACGCGGCGCGGCGGGAATCAGCATCGATTTGGCCGTCGGGTCCTCGACGATCGGCTGTTCGGAATCGAGGAGCGCGTAGTACAGATCGAAATTGATCCGCCCGTCGGCCACCAGCTGGTTGTCGGCCTGATACCTGCCGATCGCACCGGACAGTTCGCGCGAAGTGACGCCATTGATCGCGCCGGAATAAAGATTCATGCCGCCCAGTTTGCGCTGAACCATCTTGACCCGATCCACCGGGGTCATTGCGTCGTACCATTCGCGCGCCTGTTCAAGCATCAGCGGATTGGTCTTGTCGATTTCAAGACATTTCCAGTAAGGAACGTTGGTCAGCTTGCCAACGACCTCGATCATCCCCAATTCGACCAGCGCGCGCACACCACTACCCAGGCCTTCCGCCTTGTTGAGCGACATGTTGAA
>CAYTWY010000032.1:4594-18321 GCA_964440925.1 uncultured Propionivibrio sp.
CCAGCGCGCGCACACCACTACCCAGGCCTTCCGCCTTGTTGAGCGACATGTTGAAGGAAAATCCGACTTTGCCGATCCGGCCGCCGGCATCCTTCGAATCTCCGGCCCGTGTCACTACCAGCGAGTTGCTGGCGCTCATCCCGGGAATGATCATGCGCGAAGTGGTCTCGCCGATATTCATGTCCATCGAAACCACCGATGACACCTGGTCCTTGCTCATGCCGATATCCAGCCAGGGCAGGGCGATCCCCCCGCCTTTCTGTGAATCAATGGCATTTTCATCAAGCTGGGTGATGGCGCCGCGAATATAGTAATTCGGCAATTTATGCTGGAAAGCACCCGCTGCCTGCATGTCCTGGAAGAGCGCCAGCAAGTCGTTGCGTTCGGTATCGTAATCGATGAACGACAGCGCCTTGCTCTTGATCGACATCCGCGAAGCGGCGCTGATCAGCATTTCCTTCGTTCCGGCCATGACCTTGCCGGTCGAATCCGGAATACCGGCCGTGGTAATCACGATGTCCTTTTTACCGTAAGCGAGCAGCAGATCGTCCATACAGCGCAGCGCCGGGGTGAAATTGGTCACCGTTTTAGCCACTGGCGTCTTGACTGCGGTCACGACAGTTGCCGTTTCTGGCTTGGGTGGATCAGCCACGCAGGCGGCCAACATGCCGACAGTGCAACATCCAGCGAGAACAAGCCGAGACTTTTCAAGTGCGCTGACCATCGTGATATCCCTCGAATATTTTGGTAAATTAGCGTAAAAAACCGCCACATGTATTGTGCTTGCACTTTGTACATGATAGCGAAAAAGTTAGAAAATCGCGCCGCTTTGATATAGTATCCTGACACACGTCAACCGAACATGGCAAGATGCGTTAAATAGCAGTCAAGTTTCGTGGGCTCAGGCGAGGGATTTAGACGCTGCTTGTTACAAGTGCCGGCTCGGGTGTCGCATATTTTTGGGGATCACCATGAAAATCCATATTTTTCTGAGCATTTTCCTGGCCGTCGCCAGCGCGCCGCTAGCTCACGCCCAGACACAGGGCGGTGTCGTGCGGGGGAATACCAATATCAACGTCAATGCTGAAAACGTCAATACCATTGCCGTCGGCAGCGGCAATGTGGCACGTACCAACATTGGCAGCGTCAAAGGCAATTCGCGCGACAAATCGAACGTCACGGTTGATGTGAAAAACGTTTCCAATGTCGTCACCGGACGCGGCAAGAAAGGCTGTATCAACATCGGGGTCAAGGGCGCCGACCCGGAGTGCAACTAAAAAACAATCATCAGGAGAGGAAAATCATGTCCATGCGTTTTGTTCAGTACCTTGCAAGCCTTTCCGTCTTATCCGCGGCACTTGTTTTCTCCTCCCCGGCTCTGGCGGAGATCAACAAGGGGACACACCTCAATACCTCGGGGCAGACCAAGGTAAACCGCGCCTTGGCGCGCGGCTATCAGCAAAGCGGCGACACCGACGGGTACACGCGCATGCAGAAACAATCGCAAGTCAATATCGGCAGCAAAAAAGCCGGTACCTGTAACATGAACATCGGCTCGACGCAGCCGGGAAATAAAAACCCCAAAGAGGTCATTGTGACTTCGAAGGAGATCATCAATGTCTGCAAGTAAATCTCTCTATTGCCGCTTCGCGCTAATTTCCGGCATCTCCGTCCTGCTTTGCGGACTGGCAAACGCCGCCGACGTCACGGTTTACAACAAAGCGCCGAGCGTCGAAGAATTGCAACGTCAACTGACCGGCGACGGGACAAAAAAACCGCGTACGCGCGCCATTGTTTTCGGCGACTCGGCTCCCGCCCCGCAAGAAAGCGCCCCGGCCCCTCAAGCGGACTACCGGCAACAGGCGCAAGCAGCTCCCGCACCCAGAGCCCAAGCCGCCCCCGCTCATCAACAAACCGTTCAGGTAGGCGAAAACGCCATTGCCTTTCCGATCAATTTCCGTGTCAACAGTTCGGAAATTCTTCCCGGAGCCGTCCCCTTCCTGGAATCGATCGCCGGCCTGATGCGCAAGGATGCCGGCCTTCGCCTCATGGTTGAAGGACACACCGACAGTTCGGGCAACCCGGCAAGGAACAGCAGCCTGTCGCGCGAACGTGCCTATTCGGTTGTGAATTACCTGATTGAGCGTTATCGCATCGAACAATCGCGTCTTATCCCGGTCGGCAAAGGCTTCAGCGAGCCCTTGGAGGGAACCGACGCCTCAAATCCGAAAAACCGCCGGGTGCAGTTCCGTATCGTCGGTTAAGCGGTGTTTTTGGCAGCACCCCCCGAAGCGAATGGCTCGCCAGGGGATTTTTCATCACCTTTACTCAAAGAAGGGGTCTATACCATGCGTAAATCTCTGTGCCTTATCGCCCTGATGGCAGCTTCCTCCGTCGCTTTTGCCCAAGCCGGCGTTCAAGCCGCACCGGGTAGCGTTCAAGCCACGTCCGGTGGTGTCAACATCCAGGGCAACACCAACATCAACGCCAACGCCCAAAACGTTAACGCCGTTGCCGTCGGTCAGGGCAACACGGCAAAGAACGCCGTTGGCGCCATCAAGGGTGGCACCAACATCAAGGGCAACACCAACATCAATGCCACCGCGCGTAACGTTAACGCCGTTGCCGTCGGCAAGGGCAACACCGCGACGAACGACATCGGCACCATCGGCGGTAAGTAATTCTTATATCTCGTCCCAAGGGATCTTGAATCCCTTGGGAATTTTATTGCCCCACATCCCCGTTCATCGACTGCTCTGCCGGAGAATTTTTGATGCTCAAATTCATTGCTGCAGTGCTTACGCTTGTTCTGCCGGCACTGGTTTCGGCACAGGAAAACATCCCCGTTTCCCGCTCCAGCAGCCCATCCGGACTGAGAATCCAGGACACTGCCTCGCCGTTGACCACTTCCGGTGATGCAGTGAACAGCACACAAGGAGCTGGCGGAAACATAGGGAAAAAAGAATCAACTCCCGACAATCTCCAGACGACCAACCCCGCGAAAAGCCCCGTTCAGATCCAGGGCAATACCTCATTGAAAGCGACAGCCAGAAATCTTGGCGCCATTTCTACCGGACACCGGAGTGTCGCCGGCAATGAAGTGGGCGCTATTGGCAAATAAGGCTTCATCTCTTCATCTAAAAAAGATTTTCATGAAAAAGGCCGGAACGAGAGTGTCCGGCCTTTTTCTTTCTTGAACTGCGGGTTATCTGAAGATAATCATTTCTTCGCGCCGCGAATCATCACGCTGCGGCCTGTAGTTTCGCTCCTCATCGCCAGCAGCATAAACACCACTTAACTGCTCTTCCAGCTGACGACTGACGTCCTCGCCAAGGCTCTTCGACACTTCGGAAACCACTTTACCGCGGTTAAGCACAATGCGCCCGCCACGGCTGGTCAGAAGTTTCACATCCTGCCCGGAACCCATGGCACTGAACGACGATTTGACCTTGAAGGTTTTCGTGCTGATCAGGCTGAACTCGCCGACCAGCTCCAGGCTCAGGGTGTGCGACACCGTATTGGTATTATCAATGGGATTGGCTTCCTGACGGAATTCGATACTGTTGATCGTACCGAAAAGCACATAATCGGCGCCCGGATACATTCCTTTCTTGATTCGGCCGATGATGTCGTAGAGCTTTTCATTGCTCTTCGCATCGGTGAAAGGACGTCCCTGCACCAGTTCGAAACGCCCGGACCTTATGATTCCGCCCTTGATATCCGCAGTGAATTTGCGCAATTCCCCACGATCAATGTAGCTGTACGTTCCTTCCGCCGAATAGTAATTACTCTCCGAACGGGCGTCGAGCGAGCCACTGCTACGCCGCGAATAAGCGTAATCCGATTCGCGTTCGCGTTCCCTGCCGGAGGCACGCAGCGACGACTTCTCGGAGGCCGAAACCACACGGAAATACTCGCTGACCCGCTCTTCGTAAGCCAGATCCGTTACCGCCACCTTCGGCTGCGGTGCGGCACACGCCAGCGAACCGGCCATGCACAACAGGGCAAGCGAGACAAGCCGCCTAAAACACGAGGAATTCATTCCCAGTCTCCTGATCAGGATATGCATATCGATGCCGCCTAGCGCCGGGCCGTCTTGCGGATATCTTTTTCATCCGACCATTCAACGATTCCGGTTTCGATCTCGATCAAACGCAGGTTCATCTTGTAATAGACATCCTTGATATCCGATCCACGCTTGACAATCGAGGAGATACTGCCATCGAGACGGAATTTCGCACCCTGCATCTTGCCCATTTTGACGGTCTTCGTCTTGTCGTAAAGCCCCGACTGGTTCTGCCGGCGCAGTTCATCAACCTGATTCTGCATGTTATCGGCCTCAATGACATAGCGCACACCGTTCTTCTGCAACTGGGTCAGAACCGTATCGGTAATGAGCTTGGTATCGAAATACTCGCTGGTTTTGTTCTTTACCGGAGAAGCCATCATCAGCCCACGTTTTCTGATCAGATCCTGAACAACCGGATGCTGAATCAGCGACTGGGTCATCTTTTCCGAAATCATCTGGATATCGGTCGAACCAAGATCGGTGGTGACCGTCTCGACGGCCTTCGTATCGCCATAACTGATCCCGCTCGAACCAAGCGTTGGCGAAGTCGTCTGGCAACCGGCAAGCGCCAGCATGAGCACGCCGGCAAGCAATGCAATGCGGCGGTCGGAAGCAAAAGTGGTATTCATTGAACGTTCTCCTGTCGATATTTTCAGTTCATTTCCGGAACAGCGTGCTTCGCTCCGGTCGTGCGGGGGAAAAACAAAATCAGTTGCCGCTATTGTCAGGGCTTTGCAGAATCAGGCGGAAATCCGTCGCCTTGAACGTCGGCGCGACGACACTGATGATCTGCTTTTGTGCCCCGTAAATAATCATCGGTTTCCACGGCTCCTCATCCCAAACCGTGAATCCGTCGTTATCGAGCCACTTGAACCGGTAATAGAGCTGTTGATTGCCGGAACTCGAATTACTGACCTCGGCCTGAATGCGCAGCAAATTGTCGCGCCGCGTCGCGCGCAAATCGGTCACCTTCAGATTCCGCATGCGCCCTTGCTCCTCGATTTTGCTGGCCATGCTCGGCGCACTGCTCGGCGCAGCCATGGCCAATGGTTGCGGCGCATAGGCCGGCGCAGCGGAAGGGGCCGAAGAATCGCCGCCACGGCTGACCGACTGGCTCAAGGCGGCAATCCGGCGACTGGCGAGACCGGCGAACTGTCCCTTCGGATATTGTTCGAGATAATCGCGAAAATCGTCGATTTGCGCACTATTCTTGATGCTTTCCCAGAAGGACAACTCGACCGCTTTCGGATCAACGGCCTGCACGACAGTTGTTGTCCCGCCGCCAGCAGAGGCCGGCGCCATGGCAACCTGGACCGGGGCCACGGAGGGCGCCGAAACGAAGTAGAAATCGCCATCGGACTGATCGTAAATCGCCGGATCCTGATCGTGCCCGACACTCTTCGCCTTTTGCTTGACCAAGGTGCGTGTTCTGCGCAGGGCTTCCGTACTGCTCACTCCGGGCTGACTAATCATCGGCAGGAATTCGCGGGTAAACAAGCCATTCGGATTCTTGTCGCTGTTATCGAGGCTATCTAGCGCCTCCTGATTGGCGCCGGCCGAAAAAAGCACAGTCTGACCACTCGGCGAATTGGTCATCGCCAGCCCGCGCGTCGCACCGATCGAACGCCCCGCCTTTCTTGGCAGGGGATTGTTGCGGCAGGCATCGAGCACCATCAAGGTATACCTGGCCTTGGCATCGGCCAGCTTGTCTTGCAACCGCGGCACGCTGACTGCCTGATCGCCGACATCGGCCGGGTCGCGCGGCGGATCCATGTCGACCGGAATCAGGTAATTCTGATTATCAATCTGCACGCCATGCCCGGCATAAAAGAATACGCCGACGCCACCGCCGGAAACTTTCTGGACGAATTCGTTGATGGCCTGGTTCATTTTTTTCTGGCCGATGTTGTTGAAAGTCGAGACCTCGAAACCGACTTTCTTCAACTCGCGCGCCACGGCATTGGCGTCATTCACCGCCTTCTCCAGCTTCGGCAGCGCCTGATAGTCGTTATTGCCGATCACCAGCGCAACGCGCCGTTCGGGGGCGGCGGATAAGGCGCCGCAAAAACCCAGCATACAGTAGAAGAAAAACAGGCCGGCTCTCCGTTTCATAGCGACGCTCCAAATAATGTGTTCTTCTGCAAACCGTCGTTTCCGGCTACTTCTTCACCGGACTTTTCACCGCCTTTTTCGACGGTTTCTTGGCCGGCAACGCTTTGGCCGGCACCTCGGAAACCACTTCGGAAGGCATGGTTCCCAGCGTATTCGCCTGTCCGACATAAACCGTTCCGCCGGTAATGCGGATGGGGATAATGGTAAACCGGTTTCCGATATTGATTTCCTTACGCATACTGCCTGCACCGGTCTGGAATTCGATGCTCTGCGTCCCCTGCGGCAGAATAGCACGCGCCACCGAAATCCGCTCCGGCAACGTGCGCCAGCTGCGCTCATCGGCCTGTTCGCTGACCACGGTAGCCACGTTGGTCAGGATACCGGCGATCGCTCCCGCCTTGTACGCCTGATCCTGGGCGACCGATTTCAGCGCGGCGCGGATCACCGTGCGCAAAAGGATGCCGGGCATCTGATCCTTCAACATACGGCGCGCCATGGTATCGATGTTGGTCAGCGTTTCGACCGGCAACGATTTGCCGGCTACGCTAAGCGTGCCGGGAACAAATCCCGGCTGCTCCGATTTGATCAGCGGGAAGGAAAGCGGGGTAACCATCACCCCCCCTTTGTGTCGCGGCACCGGTATCGGAACGGTGATCGACTTCCAGGCCGGGGCGAATCCGGATTCGATCACGAACAGCACATCGGATTCCCTGGGGCCGGGTTTGCGACGCCCCGCCTCGCGTAGTCCGTTCTGAACAAGACGAGAATTGGGTGCCAACTGCAACGCGTTGCGATAACCCGGCTCGGCCAGCGATGGCTCGCCCGTTACTTCGAAGAAATAGCCGGCCAGATAATGCGCAAACGCGTTCTGATAGCCATTCTTGAGCCGATTGACCTCGGGCGTATCGAGCTCCGCCAGCGGGTAATCCTTCATCTGTTTCAGATCAGCCTTGATCTGTTGCTGGCCGGCGTCTTCCTGCAGCTTGTCGTATTCCTTCTCACGAAAGCTCTCGATCAGTTTCTCGCGCTCGTAGGTCTTTTTCATTTCGATGCGCGCCAGGTCGTAGTTGCCCTGCATGAGGTGATTCAGGGTCAGATTCGAGGAAAGAAGAACTTTCTCGTAATCCTGACCTTCATAGCGCCGCGTCTTGTCGTTGATCAGGAAGCTGCTGATATCGCCAATCACTTTGGCCGGATCGGATCTGACGCTGTCTTCCCAATCGCGCACGACTTCGTCGGCTTTCAACCAGGACTCCCTGGCACCCGAATAATCACTGTCCAGCGCCAGCAACTGACCCTTCTCGAAATAATAAAGAAGATCCTTTTCCTGGCTAACGACGCCAGGCTCGTTATTCTTCTCCAGAAGATCGATGGCCTGCCTGAGCCCGCCATTCTTCACCAGCTGAATGGTTTCCTTCAGTTCGTTATCGTACTGGCGCATCGGATTCCCGGCGCACCCGGCAAGGGCCCCCAGCATTGCTACGAAAACGACACGGCAAAGCCATGAATTCATGGTTTTCAATCCTCAAAGGAAACAGAAAAGAGGCGCAAAAAACGTTCGCCCGGATAAAGCCATGCGCATCATAGCAAACAGAGCGGGCGGGGTGTATCGAACATGCCGTACCCCACATGGCGATTCGATGCACACAGTGTTGCGCCTTTTATGCTGGCGCAACAAAAGCCCCCAGCATACCGGAGGTATGTACGGCAAGAGATGCGCAGGTACAATAGCCAATCCATGGCGCTCCCGCCAACCCATTCGAGGCAAACACATGGCCGGTCATCTCTATATCGTTTCCGCCCCTTCCGGTGCAGGCAAAACGACACTGGTTCGCCTGCTTCTGGAAAAAGATCCCGACATCCGCCTGTCCGTATCGGCGACGACCCGTCCTCCACGCTTTAACGAACAGGACGGGCGCGAATACCATTTTATCGGCGTCCAGGACTTTCTGGACAAAATCGGGGAAGGAGAATTCCTCGAATGGGCGGAAGTTCACGGCAACTACTATGGAACGTCGAAACGCGTCGTCGAAACGGAAATGAACGCCGGGCGCGACGTTTTGCTCGAAATCGACTGGCAGGGCGCACAACAGGTTCGCCAGGCGTTCCCCCAGGCCATCGGCATTTTCATCCTGCCGCCCTCGCTGGGCACCCTGAAAGAGCGACTTTCCGGCCGAGGAACCGACTCGGCCGAAATCATTGCCCGGCGCATCGCTGCGGCGCGCGATGAAATGCGCCATGTCGGCGAATTCGATTATGTTATCATCAACGATGATTTGCAGACGGCGCTCACCGATCTCGGATCGGTTGTCGGCGCCGCGCGCCTTCGCTACGCAAACCAGCGACAACGCCACTCTGCGTTGTTCGCGACCCTACTTTAGACAGGAACGATCATGGCCCGTGTTACCGTTGACGATTGCATTCACAGCATACCGAACCGCTTCCAGATGACCCTGGCGGCGACTTATCGTGCGCGGCAGATCACTGCCGGCGCCTCGCCGATGGTCGACATCGACCGCGACAAGCCGACAGTCATCGCCCTGCGCGAGCTGGCGCTTGGGCTGTACGGTCTGGAAGTTCTCAACCGCAGTCACGCCTGACCCTGCCCGACTGGCTTTCCGGGGATCTTCATGAATATCCCTCCCCCCGGCTCCAGCACATCTTCCGGCGACGCCCCTGGCGCACCGGAAACCGTTTATCAAAATGAAGACCCGGCCTATCGGGTCTTCGTCGATACCCTAAACTATCTCTCACCGGCCGAAATCGCCCTGGTTCTTGACGCCTATCGCTTCAGCGAAGAAGCGCATCAGGGACAGAAAAGGCTTTCGGGCGAACCCTACGTCACTCATCCGCTGGCCGTTGCCGGCGCCCTCGCCGAGTGGCGCATGGATGCCCAGGCGATCGTTGCCGCCCTGCTGCACGACGTGATGGAAGACACCGCCATAGGCAAGGCGGAAATCAGCACCCGTTTTGGCAAGCAGGTCGCCGACCTGGTCGATGGCCTGTCCAAGCTGGAAAGAATCGAGTTCCAATCCTATCAGGACCTGCAGGCGGAAAATTTCCGCAAGATGCTGATGGCCATGGCGCGCGACCTGCGCATCGTGCTCATCAAACTGGCCGACCGTCTGCACAATCTGCAGACAATGGCCGCCATGCGCGAAGAAAAGCGTAAACGCATTGCCCACGAAACCCTGGAAATCTACGTTCCGATCGCCACCCGCCTGGGACTTAACAACATTTCCCGGCAACTGCAGGATCTTTCCTTCAAGCACATCCATCCGCTGCGTTTCCGGGTTCTGACGCGCGCCATCAATGCTGTGCGCGGCAACCGCCGCGAATTACTGTCGAAAATCCTCGACGGCATCCGCGCCAAGATGCAGGCAGCGAACATCGAAGCCGGCGTATTCGGGCGCGAAAAGAGCCTGTATTCGATCTATCACAAGATGGTCGAGAAACACCTCAGCTTCTCGCAGGTTCTCGATATTTACGGCTTCCGCATCATCGTCCACGACATTCCCACCTGTTACCTGGCACTTGGCACCCTGCATTCGCTCTACAAGCCGGTTCCGGGCAAGTTCAAGGACTATATCGCCATTCCCAAAGGCAACGGCTATCAGTCGCTGCACACCACGCTGATCGGTCCCTACGGCACACCGGTGGAAATCCAGATTCGCACCCAAGGCATGCATCATGTGGCGGAAGAGGGCATCGCCGCACACTGGCTCTACAAGGACAGCGAGGAAACCGGCGCCGAACTGCAGGCCCAGACGCACAAATGGCTGCAATCGCTGCTCGAATTGCAAAGCTCGACCGGCGACTCCTCGGAATTTCTCGAACACGTCAAGGTCGATCTGTTCCCCGACGAAGTGTATGTGTTTACCCCCAAGGGCAAGATTCTGGCGCTGCCGCGCGGCGCCACGGTCATCGACTTTGCCTACGCCGTCCATACCGACATTGGTCATCGCTGCGTCGCCGCGCACATCGACCATGAACTGATCCCCCTGTCTGCCGAACTGGCCAACGGCAACCAGGTCGAAATCATCACCGCCCCGCACGCCAATCCCAACCCGGCCTGGCTCGGCTATGTCAAAACGGGACGGGCACGCAGCAAGATTCGCCAGTTCCTCAAAGCCATGCAACAGGACGGTTCCGGCGTCCTCGGGGAAAACATGCTGAATCAGGAATTGCGTCTGCTCGGCGTCATCCCCTCGGAAATTCCGTCCTCGGTGTGGGAACAGCTGATTCGCGAGGCGGGCAAAAAATCGAAGCGCGAAATCTATTCCGACATTGGTCTCGGCCACAGTCTGGCAGCGGTCATCGCCCGTCGCCTGGTCGCACACGACGAAGTCGTACAAAGCGAAAAAAGCGTTTCCGCGCCGCTGATCATCCATGGCACCGAAGGCATGGCTATCCAGCTGGCCACCTGCTGCCACCCCATTCCCGGCGATCCGATCATCGGTCTGTTACGCGAAGGGCAGGGCCTGCGCATCCACACACATACCTGCAAATCGGTGCGAAAATCGCGCAACGTCGAGCCGCAAAACTGGATTCATGTCGAATGGGAACCGGCGTCGGGGCAGTTTTTCGATGTCCGCATCCGCGTCACCACGCGCAACATCCGCGGCGCACTCGGTCGGGTCGCCAGCGAAATTTCGGAGTCCGGTGCAAATATCGGACAAATCAACATGAACGAAAACAATCCGGGGATATACACGGAGCTGCATATTCTGGTTCAGGTGTCAGGGCGACTGCACCTCGCCAGACTGATGCGCAACCTGCGGCGCATTCCCGACGTTGTCCGCATCATTCGTGAACAGGAGTAGTTTTGAGAGTATTAATTCTCGGCGCCGGCGTCGTTGGTGTCAGCAGCGCCTGGTATCTCGCCCAGGCCGGACATGAAGTAGAGGTTGTCGACCGCCAACCGGCCGTCGGACAGGAAACGAGTTTTGCCAACGGCGGACAGATTTCCGTTTCCCACGCCGAGCCCTGGGCCAATCCGCACGCTCCGTTGCGGGCGCTAGCCTGGATGGGGCGCGAGGACGCGCCGCTGCTGTTCCGCCTGCGCTGGGATCCGGCGCTCTTTGACTGGAGTCTGCGTTTCTTGCGCGAATGCACCCCGGCCCGGACGCGCGCCAACATTCGCGACATCGTGCGCCTGGCCTTGTACAGCCGGGAACAGCTGCAAATCCTGCGTGCCGCCACCGGCATCCGTTACCAGCACCTCGAACGCGGCATCTTGCATGTCTATACCGACAGCAAGGAATTCGCCGCCGCCGTCGAAGCGTCCAAAGTGCTGCGCGAATTTGGCTGCGACCGGAAAACCGTCGATGCGGACGCCTGTGTCGCCATTGAACCGGCCTTGCGCGCCGCCCGGCCGATGCTGGTCGGCGGCGACTTTACCGCCGAAGACGAATCAGGCGATGCACAGCTTTTTACACATCATCTTGCCGACCTCTGTCGTACGCGGGGTGTCACTTTCCACCTCGACACCAGCATCGAGAAACTGGAAAGCGACGGCCAGCACATCTGCGGCGTGACGACAAAGCGCGGCAACGCGTACGCAACACTGAAAGCCGACGCCTACGTCATCGCGCTAGGCAGCTACTCGCCGCTGCTCCTGCGCCCTCTGGGCATGCGTCTGCCGGTCTACCCGGCCAAGGGCTACTCGGCGACGGTTCCTCTCGCTGGCGATAGTGTCGCGCCGACGGTAGCCATGACCGATGACGGACATAAACTCGTTTTTTCTCGCCTCGGACAACAACTGCGCATCGCCGGCACGGCCGAATTCAATGGCTTCAATACCGAACTCAACGCCATCCGCTGTCAGGCGCTGATGCAGCGCAGCCTGCAGCTCTTTCCCGAACTGCGCCCGGCCGGAGAGCCCCGGTTCTGGTGCGGCCTGCGGCCGGCAACGCCATCGAACGTGCCGTTTATCGGCGCGACCGGGATCGATAATCTTTACCTCAACACCGGCCATGGAACCCTCGGCTGGACGATGGCCTGCGGTTCGGCCAAGGTGCTGGCCGACAGCATCGACGGACGCCCGCCGGAAATCGATCTGCAGCGCATCTGAACCCGCTCTGGCGCAGCGGAGGCCAATGTGTTGATCGACACCCACTGCCACCTGGACGCCAGTGATTTTTCGCCCGATCGCGACGCCGTGGCGCTTGCGGCACGGCAGGCCGGAATCGAAAAAATCATCATCCCGGCCGTTGCGCCCGACACTTTTTCCGCCGTGCGCGCATGCTGTGCCCGTTATCCGGGCTGTTTTCCGGCCTACGGCATCCACCCCCTGTTTGTTGATCGCATCGACGACAAAGCCTTGTCCGGGCTTGCGGCATGGATCGACGCCGAACTACGGGGGCCTTATCCGCCAGTAGCCATCGGCGAGATCGGCCTTGATTTTTACCGGCCCGGTTTCGCTGCGGAACGGCAGAAAGAATTCTTTCACGCACAACTGCGCCTGGCCGCCGATTTCGCCCTGCCCGTTCTCCTGCACGTACGCTCGGCCGTCGATGCCGTGCTCGACGGGCTGCGGCAAACCGGGACAAGCAGAGGCATCGCGCATGCCTTCAACGGCAGCCGCCAGCAAGCCGAGCGATTCATCAAGCGCGGCTTTTACCTCGGTTTTGGCGGCGCGATGACTTATCCCAGCGCAATACGCATCCGACAACTCGCCAGCACACTCCCCCTGGAATCCATCGTTCTCGAAACCGACGCTCCGGATATGCCACCTGTCTGGCTTGCCGGACAGCGCAACACGCCATGCCAGCTGCTGCGCATTGCGCAAACGCTGGCCGAGCTACGTTCTCAGGCCCTTGACGAAATCACGCGCCTCACGGCTGCAAACGCCGCGCAGATTATCGTGCCTTGCTGCGGCAAAGCAGCCCATATCGGCCTTTTCACCGGCAAAACGACTGAAAGCGGCGGCGCAAGCCGGCACAACACGCCCGGAAGTTGCCGTAAGGGCGAAAAACCGGGATAATCCGCCATCACTGAGCATCGAACACCGGCAGAATTCGTTCTGCCGGAGTTTTTTTGCGCTGGCCGTAGCTGATTCGCGTAATGCGAGAAAGGATTGAGCGTGGAAATTTACAAGGCTGATGTCGTAATCGTAGGGGGGGGCGGAGCCGGCTTACGTGCTGCCATCGCGGTCGCAGAGTCCGATCCCTCGTTGAAAATCGCGCTGGTGTCCAAGGTTTATCCAATGCGCAGCCATACGGTAGCCGCCGAAGGCGGTGCCGCCGGGGTAAAACGCGAGGACGACAGCCTCGACTACCACTTCCACGACACGGTCGGCGGTGGCGACTGGCTGTGCGAACAGGACGTCGTCGACTACTTCGTCAAGCAGGCGCCCGTCGAGCTGACCCAGCTCGAGCATTGGGGCTGCCCATGGAGCCGTACCGCCGACGGTCACGTCAATGTCCGTCCGTTCGGCGGCATGAAGATCGAGCGTACCTGGTTCGCTGCTGACAAGAGCGGCTTCCACATTCTGCA
The DNA here is from genome assembly GCA_964440925.1 of uncultured Propionivibrio sp. GTDB lineage: Bacteria > Pseudomonadota > Gammaproteobacteria > Burkholderiales > Rhodocyclaceae > Propionivibrio. The sequence goes on from CAYTWY010000032.1 coordinate 18,273, forward strand.
CACCCTGTTCCAGACGTCGATCAAGTACCCGTCGATCAAGCGCTTTGAC
>CAYTWY010000033.1:0-17620 GCA_964440925.1 uncultured Propionivibrio sp.
ACTTCCACAGCGGCATCTTGCTCACGTTGGCCGCGGCAACGGTGATGGCCATCGACGCACCGAGCAGGGCATTGGCGCCAAGCTTCGACTTGTTGGCAGTGCCATCGAGGGCGATCATCGCCTCGTCGAGTTCGCGCTGCTTGAGCGGGTTTTTACCCTTGAGCAGTTTGGCGATGGGGCCATTGACCGCAGCGACCGCCTTCATCACCCCCTTGCCGAGATAGACTTTCTTGTTGCCGTCGCGCAGTTCACAGGCCTCGAATTCACCGGTCGAAGCACCGGATGGAACCGCAGCGCGCGCCAGAAAACCGTTATCGAGCGTGATATCGACTTCAACCGTCGGGTTGCCACGCGAGTCGAGAATCTGACGTCCGACGACTTTGGTGATCTTGACGAAATCAGCGACCACCGCTTTCTTCGCGGGAGCAGATTTCTTGGCAACGACTTTCTTGGCAACGACTTTCTTGGCAGACGCCTGTTTTTTGGCGGGAGCAGCTTTCTTCGAGGATGCAGCTTTAACGACCTTGGCCATTTTGGATTCCATTACAGTAGTTAATCAAAAACGCTTCAGACAACACACAAAGCCGCGAGTATACAACGAAAAGCCCGGGCGCCTATCGTGTTATGCCGTCAGAGAAGCGGAACCATGCCACAATTTTTTACTCGTTTGCCGATAGCATATCGTCGGCATCGGGATTGATGATGCCGAATGTTGCAGGAATATACGAATAGAACAGGCGCAGCTTCTCCTCTTCGATCAGAGCGACAAGCTGCTCCGCTTCGTATTCATTGACGATAAACTCAACCTCGACCGTGGTGCTTCCGGCCAGTTCGAAGAAGCGATCCTCGTACAGGTGGTGTCCCCTGCCGAAACCGGCAATCGCCCGGAAGGCCGAGCCACCGCGCAAACCCAGCTTGTTCGCTTGTTCAAGAAGCCACTCCCAGAGCAGGACGCCATGATGGCTTCTTTTATCGTCGACATAAAACCGCAAGAAAGCGCCTTCCATTTCATCCTCCCGCGCAGGATCGATCGAACCGTTTTCCCAGTCTAGACCATTCTCATGCCGAATGTCTGAACAGATGCGGCGTGGCAATGCCCGCCAGGGTAAACGCCAGCGAACCGGCGACATGCAACGCCACGCCACCAAGCGCCCAAAGCAGGCGGCCTTCCTGCAACAACCCCGTTACTTCGGCGGAGAACGTGGAAAAGGTCGTCAGCCCGCCGCAAAATCCGGTAATGATCAATAGTCGCCATTCCGGCGCAATGGCAGGGAAGGTGGAAAAAAAGGCAATGGCCAGCCCGATCACATACGCGCCGATCAGGTTGGCAACCAGCGTTCCGGGCGGAATGGTGGGGAACAGACTGTTCAGCCGGGCACCCAGTTGCCAGCGCAAAAGGGCGCCGAGTGCCGCGCCCAGGGCGATGGCCAGAATCGATTTCCACATGGCAAATCCCAAAAACGGCACATCACAAGAATCCACAGAAACTGTGCACAAGCCTGTGGGTTGAGTGTGCCCAAAAAGAAAAAAGCCAGTATAGCCGAACGCTTGTCCGCTCCGCTCAAAAACCGGGCACCGCGTCGCGCAGAGCGCGCCGCAGCAGTTTTCCCACCGGGGTTTTTGGCAGTTCGGCGCAAAACTCCACCTGCACAGGCAGTTTGTAGCTGGTCAGATATTCGCGGCAATGGGCAATCACCTGTTCCGCATTCAACGCCGCATGGCGACGCACGACAAAAACCTTTACCGCTTCGCCGGTCTTCGCGTCGGGAACACCAATGGCAGCCGCCTCGAGGATCTCCGGATGCAGCGCCAGAACCTCCTCGACCTCGTTCGGGTACACATTGAATCCGGAAACGATGATCAAATCCTTTTTGCGATCGACAAGCGTCACATAACCGCGCGCATCCATCACCGCCATGTCGCCGGTACGCAGAAAGCCGTCACTGCTCATCACGTTGGCCGTTTCCTCCTTCTGCCGATAATAGCCCTGCATCACCTGCGGGCCGCGCGCGCACAGTTCGCCCCGTTCGCCAAGGGGCAGGTCGTTGCCATCGTCATCGCGAATGAGCACTTCGGTCGACGGCAAGGGCAGACCGACCGAGCCGTTGAAATCAGTCGCATCGAGGGGATTGACTGTCAGCGCCGGCGAGGTTTCGGTCAGGCCATAAGCCTCGATCAGCACCTTTCCGGTCGTCCGCTGCCAGCGCTCGGCAACGCTTTTATGGACAGCGGCGCCACCGGCCAGACAGACCTTCAGACGGCGAAAGTCGAGCGCAGCAAAGCGCGGCGTATCGAGTAAGGCGGAAAACAGCGTATTGACGCCAATCAGGACAGTCAATGGATGGCGCGCCAGAGTCGCCACCAGCGCCTGCAGATCGCGCGGATTGACCACCAGCAGATTGCTCGCCCCGAGACGGAGAAAAAGCAGGCAGTTCGCCGTCAGGGCAAAGATGTGATAGAGCGGCAGAACGGTCACCACCCGCTCTTCTCCCGGCTGCAGGAGGGAAGCCGACCACAACCGGGTCTGTTCGATATTGGCCAGCATGTTGCCGTGCGACAGCATTGCTCCCTTGCTCACGCCGGTCGTTCCTCCGGTGTATTGCAGAAAGGCGATGTCGTCGCGCCGCACTTCCGGAGCCACAAATGGCATCTTGCGACCCTTTGCTAGAACGGCGCGAAAACGGCACGCTCCGTCGATATGCCAGGCAGGAATCTGGCGGCGTACGAAGCTAAGCAGCCAATTGACCGCCATGCCACGTGGAAAGCCAAGCAGATCGCCAAGACGCGCGACAATAACGTTGTTGATCTGGGTTTTGCCGATGATGCTTTCCAGTGTATGCGCGAAATTCTCCAGGATGACGATGCTGCGCGCAGCGCAATCGACCAGCTGGTATTCGAGTTCGCGCGCCGTATAGAGGGGGTTGCAATTGACCACCACATAGCCGCCACGCAGCGCACCGAGCATACATACCGGATATTGCAGGACATTCGGCAACATGATCGCCACGCGCTCGCCAGGCGGCAGCTTCAGAACACCTTGCAGGTAAGCAGCAAAATCGCGCGACAGGTGATCGAGCCGGGCATAGGACAGGCGCGCGCCGAGGCATTCGAATGCCGTCTGGTGCCTGTACCGCTGCACGCTTTGCGCGAACATCGCGCCCAGCGAGACGAAACCATCCGCTTCGATTTCGGCCGGCACGCCCTGCGGATAACTTTTCAGCCATATCCTGTCCACTGCCAACCTCCGTGACGTCAGCATACCTCCAGTAGCGTGGCATCGGCAAACACCAGGGCACCGCGCACGGCACGGCCGGAAAAAATGTCCGCCACCGCCCGGCAATAGCCGGCCACTTGCTCGCGGTATTCGGCCAGGCGTTCACTTTCGCTGCCGGAGCTCTTGTAGTCGAGCACCCACAGCGCATCGTCCCGCTCGACCAGGCGGTCGATGCGCAGCAAACGGCCATCGCCACCGCTCAGGTCGAGTTCGTTCCAGGCACGCCGATACTGCGCCGGATCAAAAAATTTGCGCAATCCGGGCGCGACCAGAAGCCGCTCGGCCACCGGCAGCGCGCGCCGATATTCGGCCTCGTCGAAGCCAAGCGCAAGCCACCAGCCATGCGCTGCGGGGGCGCCCGTGCAGCGCTCTAGCAAGGCGTGCAGCAGGATGCCGAAGCGCGCCGCGGCATCGGGCGGGGAGCGCCGCTCGCCAAGCACCGGCAAAGGCACGCTCATGCCCGCCGCTGCCGGCACAATCGGCGCCTGCGCCACGGCGCGGACCGCCGGCAAGTCGGCTCCATATACCAGATCGCCGCCCAGAGCCTGTAGCGCCGCCTGCAGCAGACGATATGGCGTATCGCTCTTCTCTCGCGCGCTCTCGATTCCGCTGGCGATGAACACCTGGCGCGCCCGCGTCATGGCGACATAGAGCAGGTTCAGTTCCTCGCGCCTAGCGGCGGCGCTCTCGGCGTCAAACAAAGGCTGACGCGCCGCGCCACGCTCGTCGCTCCGTCCATAGAAGGAAAAATGCCGTGGCAACGGCGCGTCCGGCGGCCAATCGACCAGCACATCCCAGGCCTCTTGGGCACGCGGCGCGGCGTTGGCACCAAGCAGCCAGACGATCGGTGCCTCCAGTCCCTTGGCACCGTGAATGGTCAACATGCGAACCCGCCCGGTTTCGGCCTGCTGTACCTCGATTTCGCCCTCGTCTGGCGCTTCGCTAGCCTCGGCTGCGCGCAGTTCGCGCAATTCGTCGATGAAGCGCGGCAGGCTCGGATAACGTCCGCCGTCGAGATCGAGGGCCAGCTGCAAGAGCGCGCGCAAATTGGCCTCCACCCGGGCAAAGGCAGCTTGCGGTACGGCCAGGCGGTAGCGTTCGAGCACCTCGCCCTGATGAAAGATTCGGTCGAGCAGGTCATGCGCCGGCAGGTGTGCGGCCGCCGGCAGCCATTTGGCGAGAAGCTGCGCTGCCCGCAGCAGGCGCACCGGCGCCCCATGCTCCGCCGCCAGCGACTGCAGGCGTTGCCACCAGGAACCCTGCGGCCGTACCGCCAGAAACAGCAGGTCCTCGTCGCTGCAGGCAAAAAGCGGCGAACGCAGGCTGTGCGCAAGCTGCAAGTCGGCGCCCGGCGTCACGAAAAACTCCAGCAGAGCCACCAGATCACGCACTTCCAGTGCCGACAGCAGGCCACCGCGCGAAGCCGCCGCAAAGGGAATGCCGACGGCGGTCAATGCCCGCTCGTAGATGGCCATGTTGCTGCGCGTCCGTACCAGCAGCATGATGTCGCCATACTGCGCGGCGCGTTGCCGCACCCGCCCGTCGGCACCCCGTTCCTCGATCTGCCAGTGCCCGACGATGGCTGCGATTTTTTCCGCCAACATCGCGGCTTCCTGTTGCAGGCGGCGATCGACGGCTTCGGTGTCGGCTTCCTGCAACGGATCGCGCAAACCAATGCGCTCGGGCATTTCCTCACTTTCCGGGCGGGCACACAGGGGAAGCAGCTCGACCCGCCCCGGCATATCACCGGCCAGAGAAGCCTGGGCGCGAAACGGAGTAAATCCGGGCGCGGCAAGAAACAACGCATTGACCACATCGATGATTGCCTGCGCATTGCGCCGCGTGACATCCTGTTCGCAACGCACAGCGGAAAATTCGCGCGTCAGAAAATCGGCCGCCACGGTAAATAGCCGCGGCTCGGCGCGGCGGAAACGGTAAATCGACTGTTTCGGATCGCCCACCAGAAAGATTGCCGGGCGCGCAGCGTCCGAATAGGCCTCGAACCAGGCGAGCAGAATCTGCCACTGCAGCGGGTTGGTGTCCTGAAATTCGTCGAGCAGCACATGGCGATAGCGGGCATCGAGTCGCGCCTGCAGGAAAGCCGCCGTCTGCTCGTCGCGCAGCAGTTGCAGAACATTCCATTCGGCATCGACGAAATCGATCTGCCGGCGCGCTTTCTTGAAAGCCTCGACATGCGCCAGGAAGGCGGCGAAAACCCGCAGCGCATCGCGGTTGAAGGCCAGAATACGCGCGGCGTTCTGGCGCTCGCGACAGTCGATCAGGCGCCCGCCCAGACACTGGTGCAGATCGACAAGACGCGCCGCCCCGACCGGGGTAAAGCGCTTCGCGGCGGCGGCCGTGATTTCGCGTTTGCGCAGGCTGCCGCTCGCCGTCAGCACGCTCGCGCACAGGCGCGCGAAACACGCCGCAGGATCGGTCGCAGCCAGGGCCGCGCGCACATGCGCGGCACACGCCGCGTCGGTCGCTGTATCGCTCGTTTCGAGCAGCCCCAGATAGGCCTGCCAGTCGGGCGTCCAGTCGGCGGCAAAGAATGCGGCCAGCGCCTCGCCCGGTTCTCCCGCTCCAAGCAGCTGGCGCAGCGCGTCGGTCACCCGGTCGACGGCATCCTCCCCCCCTCCGCTCATGGCCAGCCATTCGCTGCGCCGATCCAGCGCGCGGCGCATCAGGCGGCGCGTTGCTTCCAGACCGGCATCATCCAGCAAACGCAGAAAGCTCGCGGTCAACACACTCTCCGGCGCCTTTTGCAGACACGCGGCAAAAGATTGCCAGAATTCGTCGAACAGCCGCGAATCCGCATCGACCAGCGTCGCGCCACTCAGATTGGCCGATAGCGGCGCGGCATCGACGAGCTGCAAGAACCAGCCGTGAAAGGTATTGACCGCCAGACACGGCTGTGCCGTCAGCAGCTTTTCGTAGAGCCGGCGCGCATCGCGCAGACTCGCCTCATCCGGCGTAACGCCACGCTCGGCAAGGAAATCGCCGACCTGTCGATCGCTGCCGGTAGCCAGCAGATGCAGCCACGCGATGACGCGCTCCTCGATTTCGCGCGCCGCCTTGCGTGTGAAGGTGATTGCCAGAATCGCGCCCGGCGCCACGCCGGAGAGCAGCAGGCGGACGATGCGCGAAGCCAGCAGCCAGGTTTTGCCGCTCCCGGCACAGGCCTCGACGACCACGCTGCGCGAGGGATCAAGCGCGCGCAGAATCAACGCCGCCGAGGACTCAGGCACAGACGCCCCCACACGCAAAAATGAAACAACGCCCTCCCGAAGAAGCGCATGAACGAACAATCACAGCCATGCACATGGCTACGAGGCAATCAGCATAAGGCTTGCAGGGCAATGAAGATTTCACTTTTTGCTTTCCGGCTATTGCGGCGTCAACAGCGCGCCGGACTCCACTTTTTGCGGATGGAGCAGCTCACGTACGGCATTGAACACTGCCGCCGAACGGAAAGCACTGTTATGGTTTTCCCCCGGCAAAAGGCGGAATTCCGCCTTGATCTGACGCCCGGCGAGACCTTCGATGTAGGTACGGGCAATCTCAGGCAGCGTGTTGTCATCACGCTCGCCGGTCAATGCTATGACGTTTGTCGTCGACGGAATCTGGTCGATCCATTTGCTGGGGTTTTCACTCATGCCCCAAGCCTTTCCCCGCCGATTGGCACGCCAGGAAACCAGTTCACAGGGACAGGAAACCAGCACCGCCGCATCAATCAGGCCGGGCTTCATACCCAGTAACACGGCGGTGGTTGCCGCGCCTCCGGAATGCCCGACAACAATGACCTGACGCGGCTTGTAGTGATCACGCAAACGCTCGATCGCCGCACCCACCTCCCCGACGTTGGCTTTAGTGTAGTGATCGGTTCGCCCTCTGTCCCACAGCGAAACCGTTGATTCATGGCCGCTACCATCCGGATAACCGGGACGCAGCAGCGCCACGGCAAGCACCTTGCGGGCAGAAAATTCGACCGCCGAATTCTCGGCAATGGGAAAATGGTAGCTGGCAGGGCCACCCGCAGACACATCGCCATGCAGCCAGACCAGCAGGGCATCGGGTTGCAGATCGCCAAAGCGGCGCATACGCAGGCATTGCTCCCGGCCACTGACGCTTTGCTCAAAATCGTCCTGCGTACACGGATCGGCTTTTGCCGGCAAGGCAAGCACCTGCGTAAAAAAAATCACCATCAACCCGACGAACCGCATGCATCCCCCCTCAGCCCTTGCACGCAATAATGGCGCGCTTTCCCGCCGCAAAAACGTCGGCCGGGAATTTTCAAATGCCTGAAACCGCGAAGGGATTGTAATCGCAAACCCGGCCGTACCCCGCCTTCACCCGCTGGTGTGCGAATGTCCGGGCATGGCCTCGACGACAATACGCACCAGCTCGGCGATCGAACCGGCCTGTAGCTTCTGCATGATCAACTGCCGATAGGTCTCGGCAGTGCGCGTACTGATGCCCAGATCCTCGGCGATCACCTTGGTCAGCTTGCCTTCGAAAATGCCCTGCAGCACCTCTTTCTCGCGCGGGGTAAGCATGGCAATGCGCTCGCCGATCCTGCGGTTCTTGGCCTGCAGCTCGGAACGCTCGCGGTCGATACGCAAGCCATCCTGGATGCGCTCAACGAGCTGCTGCGAGGAAAACGGTTTCTGGAAAAAATCGAGCGCGCCGCCACGCATGGCGCGCACCACCGAAGGCACCTCGGCATACGCCGAAATGAAGATGATCGGCAAATTGAAGCCGCGCTTATGCAATTCGTCCTGCAATTCCAGACCGCTCATGCCCGGCATGCGCAGATCGCTGACGATACAGCCTTCCAGCCCGCGCAGATCCTGCGAAAGGAAGGTCGTCGCGCTGTCATAGACGGCATACGGCAGGTTGACCGATTCAACCAGATCGACCAGCAGATAGGTAACGACAGGATCGTCATCAATCAGATAAACCCGGGGCGTTGCATGCTCGGACTGTGTTGAATTCATCGTTATGCAGTAAACCGGACATTGAAGACGGGCGGGCAAAAGCCCATGCTTTAACGATAATACATTTTCAATATCGTTGCCACAACACGTAACACGCGCCGCATGACGGACATACCCACGACACATAACTGTCGCTAATCGGCACACAGCATGAAAAAACATGCCAAAAAAGAACTTGCCGCCGGCGCCGGATGCGTCTATATTAGTATTCTCTTATTAACAAATGCGGAAGAGACCCATGCCCGAACACTGGAAAATCAGTTGTCCGCACTGCGGCGCGCTCAATCGCGCCAGCGCCGGACGCATGCATGCCGGCCCGGTGTGCGGCAAATGCGGCCAGGCGCTGCTCACCGACCAGCCGCTGGAATTGAACGCCGACAATTTCGCCCGTCATGTCGATGCCGGCGACTGGCCGCTACTCGTCGATTTCTGGGCGCCCTGGTGCGCACCCTGCCGGGCGATGGCACCAGTGGTCGAAGCCGCCGCACGCGAACTCAAACACAGCGTACGCGTCGCCAAGCTCAACACCGAGGAAGCGTCACACATCGCCACCCGCCTCGGCATTCGCGGCATTCCCTGCCTGATCCTTTTTCAGCACGGGAAAATCGTCGCGCAACGAACCGGCGCCTGCGATCTGCCCAGCCTTCTGACCTGGGTGGAATCGGTCACAGGCCAATAACGCGCGGAGAGCATTTCTCCACGCCATTTTGCCCGCTTTGCGCGAAAGAACGGATGACCATGCTGCTTGACAAAATTCGTGCCGAAAACTACACCCCGCTCTACCTGCTCGCCGCGCTGGGCGCCGGCGGCATGGCCGTTGCGGTGTATCTGCATCTGATGTTCCTGACGCCACACCCCGGACTTCCCGTCCCCACCTGGGAAAGCCTAAACGCCTTCTGGAACGACGCCAGCCCGGGGCAAAGAATCGGGCTCGCCTGCGCTTGGCTGACCACGCTCCTGCTACTCGGCGTGCACTTCCTTCTTCTTGCCTGGAATGTGCGCCAATACCGTGCCTTCAAAAAAACGGCCGCCTACACGGCGCTGCTTTCCTCGAACGCCACTTTCCAGCGCCTGGCCTGGCCTCTGACCCTGGCCATGAGCATGAACGCCGGTTTCATCGCGGCGCTGCTCACCCTCCCCGGCCTCTGGTCGCTCATCGAATACGTTTTCCCCTGGGCAATCGGCGCTTTTTTCCTGCTCGGCGTCAGCACGCTCCGGCTGCAATCCGCCATCCTCGGCGAACGCCTGACGCAAGGCGGCTTTGAATGCGAGAAAAACAACAATCTGGGCATGATGATGTCGCCTTTTGCCCTGGCCATGATCTGCGTCGGTTTCTCCGGGCCGGCCGCCATGTCCACCTCGACCATCACCGTGCTGGTTTCCGCGGCGCTATGCTGGCTGTTCTTCGTCATCGCCGCGCTGTCCGCGCTGGTCTTCTTCATGATGAGCCTGCGCGCCATCTTTGCCCAGGGCGTAAGCCAGGATTCCAGCCAGACGCTGATGGTCGGCGTGCCGATCGCCACCGTGCTGGGTATCGCCGCATATCGCCTGGCCATGATGCTCGGTCATCATTTCCACTGGCCGGTACCGCCCGTCATCCTCTTTCTCGGCTTCGTCCTGGTCATGGCCGTACAGCTGATGTTCATTCTCTTCGGCGCCTCGATCCTGCTGCGCAACGACATGCTGCGACAGGCGCTGGGCAAGGGGCCAACGCCGCTGTCGTTTGCCCTGGTCTGTCCGGGCGTCGGCTTCATCGTCACCCTGCAGTTCTTCCTGCACCGCGGCCTGTTGCCGACCCTGCCGCAGGCTGCCATGCTGCTGCCGGCGCTGACCGTGCTCATCGTCATGGCCCAGATCGGCCTGCTGTTCGCCTACCTGAACATGGTCAGAAACCAGCAATGATTGCCAGACACGCGATACCTCCGCCGATTCACCCCATGAGTAGCGAATCACATGTTCCATGTCCACAGGAGAAAGCAAATGAAACTTAACGACAAATCGTGGTCGCCCTACCTCGTCGGCATCCTGATCGGTCTGCTGCAGATACCGGCCTTCCTGCTCATCAACACGGCGCTCGGCACCTCCTCGTCGTATGTCACCGTATCGGCGAACCTTGCCAGCCTGTTCGACCCGGAGATCGCGCATATCGACTATGTCGCCAGACACCTTTCCGGCGCCAAGAACTGGTGGCAGGTGGCTACCGTCGTCGGCATCGCGCTCGGCGCCTTCATCTCGGCACGCCTCTCCGGCACCACACGGCACGGCATTTCCCCGCTATGGCAGCACGCCCTCGGCACCGCCTCGACCGGACTGCGCCTGCTGCTCGCCTTCGTCGCCGGCTTCCTGCTCCTCCTCGGCGCGCGCATTGCCGACGGCTGCACCAGCGGACACGGCATTTCCGGCCTCGCCCAACTGGCCGTCAGTTCATTCGTCACCATCGCCTGCATGTTTGCCGGCGGAATGATCGTCGCCCGTTTTCTGCGCAAGATCTGAGGAGAAAAATCATGTCAGTCATTAACGCCGTTATCGTCGGACTCCTGATGGGCACCGTCTTCGGTTTTGCCCTGGAAAAATCGCGCGTCTTCGAACCCGGAATGATCATCGGACAAATGCAGCTGCGCAACTTCATCATGCTGAAGGTCTTTCTGACCGCCGTCGTCACCGGGCTGATCGTCATCGGCATCATGAACGGAGTCCTCGGCACCAAGCTGTACCCGAAAACCCTGATTTACAGCGCCGACATCATCGGCGGCCTGCTGCTCGGCGGCGCCATCACCCTCGCCGGCGCCTGCCCCGGCACGGTCTTCGCCCAGATCGGCGCAGGCTACAAGGATTCCTGGCTGGTCTTGGCCGGCGGCCTGGCTGGTGCCCTGACCTTCAGCTACCTCGAACCCTGGCTCAAGCCCCTTCTTCTTTCCGGCGGCGCCGGCAAGATCACCCTCGATACACTGCTCGGTGTCCCCTTCTGGGCCCTCGCCTTGTCCTTTGCTGCGATCCTGATAGCCACCCTCGTCGCACTGGAAAAATGGCGTCCCTGGCGCAGCGATCTTGGCGCGAACCACGACGGAATGCAAAACTGAACACCTGACGCCAAGCGCTGCCGCAGCCAAGAAAAAACCCGCCGCAGCGGGTTTTTTCTTGAGCCGTACCGGCTTACTTCTTCTTCCTCAGCCACTGATCGATGCCCCCCTGCTTCGCGCAGGATTTCTTCTGGTTCTTGACGAAGGAATAGGAGCCATCCTTGCACAACGCCGTGGCGCCGCGCGGAACAGCAGCCTTTTCCGGCGCCGGAGCCACATCGGCCTTCTTTGCTTCAGCAGCCGGAGCCGCCGGCTGTTTCGGAGTCTGCGCCATCGCGGGAACGGCAAACGAAAAGGCAAACAGCACGTACAAAAGCGGACGAATCGACATCTTTTTTCTCCTTCTAAGGTTGAGTGGTAGATGCAATCATTCACCAGCAGCGTGAATCCTTGTTAGTCAGACAATGCCGGTACGACTTGAGTTCAGCCGGGCAGACCCGTCGACACGAAGTCCCGCCCCAAAGCCGCCGCACGACACCCTTGACCTCTGCTCCCCCCGGAGTTCTCGATAAATCTTCTCTTTCCGGATATGGCAAATCCTACTCGCCCGACATCCTTTTTTCAACCGACACGACCGTAGCAAGAAAAATACAGCAGCGGGCTGCGCGAAGCCTTTGACGATTTCGTGCGCGCCGGCATCGGATTCCATTGCGTGATCTGGTTCGGATGGGCGTCAAACTTCTCTGCTAACGCGGCTAAGGTTTCATCGCCCTTGAAGACGGCTGCGTACTTACAGCGAGGTCTTCTCATCGCGTTCGGCTCCGGGTTGCTGGCAACTTACGCCGCCTATTGGGGCAGAAACATCACCTAATGCAATGCAAATAAAAAAGAGCTCCACGCAGGAGCCCTCTTGTTCGCCGGGGATCACCCGAGTTCGCCGGGGAATTACATGCGGGCGATCATGGCATCGCCGAAACCGGAGCAGGAGACTTCGGTTGCACCGTCCATTTGCCGGGCAAAATCGTAGGTCACCTGTTTGTCGGCAATCGCGGCTTCGATTGCCTTGATGATCAGATCGGCCGCCTCGAACCAGCCTAGGTGGCGCAGCATCATTTCGGCCGACAGGATCAACGAGCCGGGATTGACCTTGTCACGACCGGCGTATTTGGGTGCCGTGCCGTGCGTCGCCTCAAAGCAGGCATACTGATCGGAAATATTGGCTCCCGGCGCAATGCCGATGCCGCCGACCTGCGCGGCCAGGGCGTCGGAGATGTAGTCGCCGTTGAGGTTCAGCGTGGCAATCACGTCCGATTCTTCCGGGCGCAGCAGAATCTGTTGCAGGAAGGCGTCGGCAATACAGTCCTTGATGACGATGCCGTTGGGCAACCGGAGCCAGGGGCCGCCGTCGATTTCCACCCCGCCGAACTCTTTCTTGGCCAGCGCGTAGGCCCAGTCACGGAAAGCACCTTCGGTGAACTTCATGATGTTGCCCTTGTGCACGATGGTCACCGACCTGCGCTTGTTGGCAATCGCGTACTTGATCGCGGCGCGCACCAGACGCTCCGTGCCTTCGCGGGAAACCGGCTTGATGCCGATACCGGACGTTTGCGGGAAGCGGATTTTCTTGACGCCCATCTCGTCGAGCAGGAACTTGATGATCTTCTGGCACGCCTCGGTACCTTCCTGCCACTCGACACCACAGTAGATGTCCTCGGTATTCTCGCGGAAGATCACCATGTTGGTCTTCTCCGGGCACTTCACCGGCGAAGGCACCCCCTTGAAGTACTGCACCGGGCGCACGCACTGGTAGAGATCCAGTTCCTGGCGCAGCGTCACGTTCAGCGAGCGGATGCCGCCGCCGACCGGGGTGGTCATCGGGCCTTTGATCGAGACCGAGTATTCCTTGAGGGCAGCAAGCGTTTCGTCCGACAACCAGACGTCAGGGCCATACACCTGGGTCGATTTCTCGCCGGCGTAAACCTCCATCCAGTGGATTTTCTTCTTGCCACCATAGGCTTTGGCCACGGCAGCATCGACGACCTTGATCATCACCGGCGTGATGTCGACGCCGATGCCATCACCCTCGATGAACGGAATGATCGGGTTATCCGGAATCGCCTGGCCGGGGATGATTTTTTGCCCGCCCTGCGGGACTTTGATTGCACTCATATCTGCTCCATCAGTTCATTGGTAATCTCGGGCCAGAGGCTCTCGCCGCGCGGCAGAAAAGAACTTCTTCCGCTCTTTCCGCAGATGCCGCTCCACTGCCGCGATTATCGCGCAAAATCAGGCTTTCCGCCACTTGCCTGGCATTGACAAACGCATAAAAAGCCTTGCTTGCACCACCGCGCGGCCAGATCGGCGTTGGTCAACCCCTTGGCGCAAAAAGTTCCTTCCCCCCGGCCAGCGCTTGCGCACGCGCCAGTCATGGGCGAAAAAAAACCCCGCCGGATAAGCGAGGTTTTTGTCCGCAAACGGAAAAAGCCGATTACTTCAGCTTGGTTTCCTTGTACGACACATGCTTGCGCGCCTTGGGATCGTATTTCATGATCTCCAGCTTCTCGGGCGTGGTCTTCTTGTTCTTGGTGGTCGTGTAGAAATGGCCGGTACCGGCGGACGACTCAAGTTTGATCTTTTCACGCATGGCAGAATCCCCTATCAGATTTCGCCGCGCGCACGCAGGTCTGCGAGCACAACGTCGATGCCGTTCTTGTCGATAATGCGCAGGCCGGCGTTGGAGATACGCAGACGAACCCAATGGTTTTCGCTTTCAACCCAAAAACGGCGGTAATGCAGATTCGGGAGGAAGCGGCGCTTCGTTCTATTGTTGGCATGGGAAACATTGTTCCCTACCATCGGGGCTTTACCCGTGACTTGGCAAACACGCGCCATGATTGTTGCTCCGGTTGATCTTGGGAAGAAAGGCGGCGATTTTAGCCTGAATGCCCATAAAATTTCAAGCGATTTCTGCGTTCTTGCCTACAACAGTCCCTGTTCGGCAAAAGACAGGGGTACGGATGACCCGGCCACGACGAAGTGATCGAGCACCCGCACATCGACCAAAACCAGTGCCCGCCTGAGTTCCGCGGTAAGTTCGCGGTCGGCCGACGACGGTTCGGCCACCCCGGAGGGGTGGTTGTGCGCCAGCACGACAGAAGCCGCATTATGCCCCAGCGCCTTCTTCACCACCTCGCGCGGATAGACACTGGTCTGCGTCAGCGTGCCACGAAACAGCTCCTCGGCAGCAATCAGGCGGTTTTGCGCGTCCAGCCACAGGGCAAAAAAGACTTCGTGTGGCAAACCCGCCAGATGCAGGCGCAGGTAGTCGCGCACCGCCGCCGGCGAAGCCAGGGCGTCGTTCTGGCGCAAATTTTCGTCCAGCGCCCGCCGTGACATTTCCAGAACCGCTTGTAGCTGGGCATATTTGGCCGGCCCCATGCCGGGAATGGCCGAGAATTCGTCGCGACTCGCCGAAAACAGGCGGTTCAGGCTGCCAAAGCGCCCGATCAGCTGACGCGCCAGATCGACGGCACTTTTGCCGCGCACGCCAACACGCAGAAAGATCGCCAGCAATTCCGCATCGGAAAGGCTTGCCGCCCCCTGTGCCAGCAAGCGCTCACGCGGCCGCTCGTCGACGGGCCAGTCGGTGATGGGCATGATTCATTCTCGGTTAAAATGGATCATTGCCATTCTAACCAGACTCTCGGGACACTCGCATGGAATTGCAGGGAAAACGCATCGCCCTCGGCATCACCGGCGGCATCGCCACCTACAAGTCGGCGGAACTCGTGCGCCTGCTGGCCAAGCAGGGCGCTTCGGTGCAGGTGGCCATGAGCGAAGCGGCAACGCACTTCGTCACCCCGCTCACCTTCCAGGCGCTCTCCGGCCGGCATGTCTTTACCGACCCGTGGGACACACAGGCCGCACAAGGCATGGCGCACATCGCCCTGTCGCGCGAAGCCGACTTGCTGCTCGTCGCCCCGGCCTCGGCCAATTACCTGGCCAAAATCGCACACGGCATCGCCGACAACCTGCTGACCACCCTGACCCTGGCGCGCAACTGCCCGCTGCTCGTGGCTCCGGCCATGAACCGGGAAATGTGGGAAAACCCGGCAACGCAGCGCAACGTCGCTACCCTGCGCACCGATGGCGTCGTTCTGCTCGGCCCGGCCAGCGGGGCACAAGCCTGTGGTGAAACGGGCGCGGGGCGGATGCTCGAAGCAGAGGATCTCCTTGCCGAAGTGATCGCCTTCTTCCAGCCCAAGGTGCTGCGTGGCAAAAAAATCCTGCTCACTGCCGGCCCCACCTTTGAGGCCATCGACCCGGTGCGCGGGATCACCAATCTGTCCTCCGGCAAAATGGGCTTCGCCATGGCTCGCGCCGCACAAGAAGCGGGAGCCGAAGTCACCCTGATCTGCGGCCCGGTCAGTCAGCCAACGCCAGCGGGCGTCGCCCGCATCGACGTCGCCAGCGCCGTCGAAATGCACGCTGCCGTCATGCAATGCGTCGCCGGGCACGATGTGTTTATCGCTGTCGCCGCCGTTGCCGACTATCGCCCGAAGCGCATCGCCGGACACAAGCTGAAGAAAGACGGACGCACGACGCCGGAAATCGAGCTGGTGCAGAACCCGGATATCCTGGCCGACGTTGCCGCCCTGCCGACGCCACCGCTCTGCGTCGGATTCGCCGCCGAAAGCCAGAATCTGACCGAGTACGCGGAAAAGAAACGCCGCGCGAAAAACATCCCGTTGCTTGTCGGCAACCTGATCCAGGATGGCTTCGGCGGCGAAAACAACGCCGTCACGCTGTTCGACGCTGCCGGTCAGACACCGCTGGCGCCCGGCTCGAAGCGCCAACTGGCGCGCGCCATTATCGCCCGCATCGCCCAATTGCTCTGATGCGCGAAAAAGAACACGGCCGCGAAAAACCCCGGCATATCATCGCCGTCGCTCCTTGCTGGCGCCGGCCTTCCCGTTTTTTCCCCTGACAGGATCTTCCCATGCACCGCATCGACCTGCGCATCCTCGACCCCCGTCTGCACGACAGCCCGCCGCACTACGCCACGCCCGGTTCGGCCGGCCTTGATCTGCGCGCCTGTATCGAGGCCCCGATCAAGATTCTCCCCGGCGAAACGCAGCTCATTCCGACCGGCATGGCCATTCACCTCGCCGATCCCGGCCTGGCCGCGATGATCCTGCCGCGCTCCGGGCTGGGGCACAAACACGGCATCGTACTCGGCAATCTGGTCGGGCTGATCGACTCCGATTATCAGGGCGAGATCATGGTCTCGACCTGGAATCGCGGCAAGGACGCCTTCACCCTCAACCCGCTCGACCGGCTAGCGCAACTGGTCATCGTCCCGGTGTTGCAGGTCGCCTTCAACATCGTCGAAGAATTCGACGCCAGCACGCGCGGGGCGGGCGGTTTCGGCAGCACAGGCAAGGCCTGATGGCCGACCAGGAAAGCCTGAAAATCGCCACGCACGGGCGCGGCAGCCGCGAAATCGGCGATTAACCTCAACAACGGTTCCAGCATGAAACAACTCTGCATCTTCTGCGGCTCGAACAGCGGCCTCCATCCCGAATACCTCAGCGCAACACGCCACGTCGGCCAGACCCTCGCCGAACGCGGCATCGGCCTCGTCTACGGAGGCGGCAATATCGGCCTGATGGGCGCACTGGCCGACGCCTGCCTGGCTGCGGGCGGCGACGTCATCGGCGTCATCCCGGAGGCATTGATGGGCAAGGAAGTCGCCGGGCGGCCGGTCGATCATGCGGGACTGACCCGTCTTGAAGTCGTCGATTCGATGCACACGCGCAAAGCCCGCATGGCCGCGCTTGCCGACGGCTTCATCGCCCTCCCCGGCGGCTTCGGCACCTTCGAAGAACTGTGCGAAATCCTCACCTGGAGCCAGCTCGGCTTTCACAGCAAACCGGTCGGCCTGCTCAATATCGCCGGTTTCTACGACCCCTTGCTCGCCCTGTTCGACCGAGCCGTCGAAGACGGCTTCCTGCGCGCACAAAACCGCGCCATGGCGCTCGTCGACACCGCCATCGAACCCCTGCTCGACCGCATGACCGCCTATCGCGCCGAACCCGTGACGAAATGGCTGAACAACGCCCAGACCGCTTTCGGCCAAACCACCGACCCGACCTGAAACAGAATCAGCGCCGGGCTGCAGACCAGTCAACACGGACGTCTTCAACGGCATTGCCCGCCGAACCAATGCCCATGCCGCCTGCGGGGCAGCGGGAAAAACGAAACACAGCATGTGTAACACCCGCAGCGCAGAATGATTCAATTTTTGCGGTCGCGGAACGAGACAAAAA
>CAYTWY010000034.1:0-2446 GCA_964440925.1 uncultured Propionivibrio sp.
TCTTCACCAACGTCGCGCTGACCGACGACGGCGACGTGTGGTGGGAAGGCATGGGACCGGCGCCGGAACACGCCATCGACTGGCAGGGCAACGACTGGACCCCGGCTATCGCCAAGGAAAAGGGCACCAAGGCCGCGCACCCGAACTCGCGCTTCACCGCGCCGGCCTCGCAGTGCCCGTGCATCGACAAGGACTGGTCGAACGCGGATGGCGTGCCGATTTCGGCCTTCCTCTTCGGTGGTCGCCGCGCCTCGACCGTGCCGCTCGTTTGCCAGAGCGCCGACTGGGAACACGGCGTTTACGTTGCTGCCACGCTCGGTTCGGAAACCACCGCAGCCGCTTTCGGCGCCCAGGGTGTTGTCCGCCGCGACCCGTTCGCCATGCTGCCGTTCTGCGGCTACCACATGGCCGACTACTACAGCCACTGGCTGAAGATGGGCGCCGCCGCCGACAAGCAGGTGCCGATCTTCATGGTTAACTGGTTCCGCACCAACGAGCAGGGCAAGTTCGCCTGGCCCGGCTTTGGTGACAACGCCCGCGTCCTCAAGTGGATCATCGAGCGTTGCGAAGGCAAGGTCGGCGGACAGCAGACCGTGCTCGGCACCATGCCCAACTACGAGGACATGGACTGGACGGGTTCGGACTTCTCGAAGCAAGAATTCGCCAACGTCACCAGCCTTGACAAGCAGACCTGGCTCGGCGAACTCGAAGGCGTCAAGGAATGGTTCGCCAAGATGGGCGACAAGTTGCCCGCCAAGCTGGCTGCGATCCGCGACGACTTCGAAGCCAAGTTCAAGGCCTAAGCAAGTCCAGGCAACACACGAGGCCGCCTGCGGGCGGCCTTTTTTTGTTCACAGTGCCGACCACAACCCTGAAATCCGCATAGAATATCGCGTCCGGGATACCCCACAGGAGATGCCCGTATTTATTGCTCTGCAGCACGACTCAGTGATCATCAACAAAACCATGCCCGTTTTTCCTGCCCGGCGCCTTGCCGACATCGCCCCTTTTCACGTCATGGAACTCCTGGCACGCGCCAGGGAACTCGAATGCCAGGGACGTGACATCATCCACATGGAAGTCGGCGAACCCGACTTCCCGACCCCCGCGCCGATCATCGCGGCAGCGCAGCGGCATATTGCCGACGGCCGCGTCTTCTACACCCCGGCACTGGGGCTGCCGGAACTGCGTCAGGCCATCAGTGATTTTTACACCCGCCGCTATGGCGTGCATGTCCCGGCCGCGCGCATTATCGTCACGGCCGGCGCTTCCGGCGCCCTGCTGCTGGCGCTGGCCTGCCTGGCCGAGAATAACAGCGAATGGCTGCTCACCGACCCCGGCTACCCGTGCAACGCCAATTTCGTGCGCGGTTTCGGCGCCATCCCCAGGGCCATTGCGGTGCAGGCCGAAAACAACTTCCAGCCCACCTTGGCCGACGTTGAAAAGCACTGGAGCGAGCGCACCGCCGGCGCCCTTTTCGCTTCGCCCGCCAACCCGAGCGGCACCCTGCTCGACGACGCCACGCTGGCAGCCATCGCCGCTTTTATCCGCCGCCAGGGCGGACAACTGATCGTCGATGAGATCTACCACGGCCTGACCTATGCAGGCGATGCCGCGACCGCCCTGCGTTTTGGCGACGACCTGTTCGTCGTGCAGAGTTTTTCCAAATACTTCAACATGACCGGCTGGCGCCTCGGCTGGCTGGTCGTCCCGGAGCGCTTCGTGCGCGACATCGAAAAGCTGGCGCAGAACTTCTTCATTGCCCCGTCAACACCGGCACAACAGGCCGCACTCGCCGCTTTCCTGCCCGAGACGACGGCCATTCTCGAAGCGCGGCGCGCCGAATTCCGCCGCCGGCGCGACTTTCTCCTGCCGGCGCTGGAAAAGACCGGATTCGTCCTGCGCGCCAGACCGGAAGGCGCGTTCTACCTCTACGCCGACTGCAGTGCGCTCGGCGCGGACAGCCATGCCCTGGCGCACCAGCTGCTCGACGCCACGGGGGTTGCGTGCACCCCCGGAATCGATTTCGGCACGCACGGCGCACGCACCCATCTGCGCTTTGCTTACACCACCACTATCGAACGCCTGGACGAAGCCGTCGAACGCCTGCGTCGGCATTTCTCCTGAGCAGCACAAAAAGAAACGGGGCGTGACCAACGCACGCCCCGCAGGACATCGGGATCGACAGCGGCAAACCTCCTGCCGCCATGCACACGTCTTATTTCGGACGCGACCCCGTCGGGAAAGGCCAGGCGCCGGTCGGATTGAGTGCCGATTTCAGCCCCGGCGTTGCCGCCGTCGACGGCGTAGCAACGGGCGACACCGACGCTTGCGGCTTGACAGCCGGCGCAGGGCCTTTCACCGCCGGTTTGGCGGCGACTTTTTTGGCAACGGGCTTGGCCGCCGCTTTTTTCACTGCCGGCTTCTTGGCGGCGACTTTCTTGGC
>CAYTWY010000034.1:2546-16659 GCA_964440925.1 uncultured Propionivibrio sp.
TTCGCTACCGGCTTCTTGGCGGCGACTTTCTTGGCAACGGGCTTGGCCGCAGCCTTCTTCGCTACCGGCTTCTTGGCGGCAAGCTTCTTCACCGCCGGCTTGGCCGCAGCCTTTTTCGCAGCCGGCTTCGCAGCCGCTGCGGGTTTCTTCGCACTTGTTGCCATATCAACCTCCTTTTCTGATTTCAAGGTAACTTCCAGCTCGAACACCACCGCATCCGCGCACGCGGATCATTCAATGAGCGCATCGACGATGCGCCGATCAAATTCTCGTATGGAATGCCTGCGCGAAGAGACGCCGAACAACCCGCCGGGCATTGCCTGAAAAAGGGAAAGATTTGCCGTTGCGCGGTAACAGGCGCAAGAAAACGGCACAAAGAAAAAGGGCGACGGAGCGCAAGACGACGGGGTAAAAACGGCAAGCCCCGGCAAAGGGAAAATCCAGGATGTTTTTTATGATTCTGCTGTTTATCCGGATCCATCGTCATCCGCATTCAGATGCTGCCAGCATCAGCAGCGACAGGGGACTCGCGAAAGGCAAGCCGGGAAACCCCGCGCGCCGGGCGAAAGAGAATGCCGCCCGGATCTCCGGCCACGAGAAACACTAGATATTGTGTCAGGCTTGCCATTTGCGACTAATTCTAGTAGCCCCCACGCTATTGACGCAAGCGTTTTTTTGTGCCAGCGGAAAAACATCGCCCTTTGTCGCAAATCAGCAACGCGTCACACACGTCCACAACATCTCCGCACCATGACAATCGGGAACACGGCACCAACGCTTCAGCGCGGCGCGTGCGCAATCAGCGCGGCATGCGGAGCAAGAAGGCGCCAGTCGAAACCGGGGCCGGGATCGGTCTTGCGCCCGGGCGCCACATCGCAATGGCCGACAATCGCCGCAATCGGAAACTCGCCGCACAACACATGCAGCAGCGCATCGAGACGCGCGTACTGCGGCGCCGTGAAAGGCATCGCGTCGCCCCCCTCGAGCTCGATGCCGAGGGAAAAATCGTTGCAGCGCTCACGCCCCTGCCACGATGAAACACCGGCGTGCCAGGCGCGCCGATGGCAGGCCACGAACTGGATCAGCTCGCCGTCACGGCGAATCAGAAAATGCGCCGAAACCCGCAGGCCGCTGATCGTGGCGAAAAACGGATGCGCCCGCGCATCGAGACGATTGGTAAACAGCGCCTCGATATCGCCGCTGCCGAACTCTCCCGGCGGCAGACTGATGGCATGCACGACGATCAATGACACGCACTCCCCCTCCGGTCGCGCATCACAATTGGGCGAATCGACCCGACGCACGCCGTGCAGCCAGCCTTCCGCATCCAGCGCCAGGGCGCGCGCGGTCATGCCCGGAGCATCTGTCATGACAGGTCGATTCCGAGACGTTCGATGCGATAGCGCAGCGAGCGGAAAGACACCCCGAGCAGGCGCGCTGCTGCCGTCCGGTTGGATCCGGTTCTGGCCAGCGCATCGAGAATCAATGCTCTCTCGACGCGCCCCAGGTGCGCGTCGAGGCTCTCGCCGGCGCAGGTCGCCGCCTCGTTCGTGACGCAGGCGGCAAGCTGCAGGTCGGCGACATCCACCTTGCCCCCGACGCACAGCGCGATGGCGCGTTCAAGGATATTCTCCAGCTCGCGCACATTGCCTGGATAAGTGTAGGCCTGCAGCGCCTGCAGGGCTTCAGCGCTCAGTTCGACGCATGCGCCGCCACCCAGGCGATGCAGGATCGCGTCGACGAGCAGCGGAATATCCTCCTGCCGCTCACGCAAGGCCGGCATCTTCAGCTCGATCACATTCAGGCGGTAATACAGATCCTGGCGGAAGCTGCCCGCCGCGACGCAATCGCGCAACACGCGATGGGTGGCCGAAACGATACGCACATCGACGGCTTCCTCGCTGGCACTGCCGACCTTGCGCACCATTTTTTCCTGGATGGCGCGCAGCAACTTGACCTGCATGGCCAGCGGCAGATCGGCCACCTCGTCGAGAAACAGCGTCCCGCCATGCGCCGCCTGGAAGAAACCGTCGCGGTCGCTGTCGGCGCCGGTAAACGCCCCCTTGCGATAACCGAAGAATTCGCTTTCCATCAGGTTTTCCGGAATGGCGCCGCAATTGACCGGAACGAAGGGCGCGGCATGACGCGCGCTCTGGGCGTGAATCAGCCGCGCCGCCAGTTCCTTGCCGCAGCCCGATTCGCCAGAGATATACACCGGGGCCTGGCTGCGCGCCAGCTTGTTTATCGTCGCCCGCACCAGCCCGATGGCCGGCGAATTTCCGGTCAGACGCTCGCCGGCCTGCGTTCCCGCCGCACCGCACGACGCATCGGCGGCGCGCGGCAAATTGAGCGCCGACTTGACGAGGCTGCGCAACTGATCGAGCGCCAGCGGCTTGGCGAGGTAATCGAAAGCGCCGGCCTTCAACGCCGCCACCGCATTGTCGGCGCTTCCGAAGGCGGTGATCACCGCCACCGGCGTCTCCGCATGCCGCTCGCCGATCAGGCGCACGATCTCCAGCCCCTCGCCGTCAGGCAGGCGCATGTCGGTCAGGCACAGACTGTAATGCCCGCCGTCCAGCAGCCGTTTCGCCTCGGCCACCGTCCCGGCGCAATCGGCCGACAGCCCCATGCGCACCAGGGTCAGATCGAGCAACTCGCGGATATCCGCCTCGTCATCGACCACCAGCACACGCGGCGAATCGCCGCCGGACACACGCCCCGTCTTGCTTACTGACACTCGACACTCCTTCCTGAAATGCAGAAATCGGCACCGCCGGACGCACGCACCAGTTCCAGATGCGCCCCGTTGGCCTCGCATAACTCACGCGCAATATACAACCCCAGGCCGGTACCACGGCTATGCGTGGTGAAAAAAGGCTCGAAGATCTGTTCGCGGCGCGGCGCGTCGACGCCCTCGCCATCATCGACGACATGCACCTCGACCCCGCCGCCCGGCGCATCACGCACCTCGATGCGGACGCTACCGGGCTGACGGCGGCCATGCCGCAAGGCATTGCCCAGCAGGTTCCACATCACCTGATGCAAATGCGAACGGTCGAACAGCAGACAGGCGCGGCCGGAAAACGCGCAGCACACAATCTCCGGCGCCAGATTCTCCTTGCCCACATACTCCTCGACGAGAACCGGCAGGCTCTGGCGCAGATCGATCGCCTCGCGGTGCATGCGATCGCGCCGCCCCAGCTCGAGCACGTCGTTCACGATACGCTCGACACGCTGCGTATTGTCGAGAACGATGCGCAACAGACGCTGGCCGGTCGCATCGCTCTCCGCCTCGCGCAACAGTTCGGCGGCGTGGTTGATCGCCGAGAGCGGATTGCGGATCTCGTGCGCAATGTTCGCCGTCAGACGCCCGAGCGCCGCCAGCTTCAACTGCTGCGCCTGCTCCTGCAGGCGGCCCATGTCCTCGAGAAAGACCAGCACCTCGTTTTCCGAACTGTCGGTGGCCACGAAGCGCACGCGCAGCCCCGCCCCGCTCCCGGCCATGCGCACCACCCGCGGTGCCGGATCGCCGCTGTCGCACCAGGCGGCAAAAGCCTCCGCCAGTTCGGGCGAATAATCCGCCAGCATGCGTGCAGCATAGCCATCGAGGCCGAGCAACTGCGCCGCGCGCGGATTGTGCTGACGCACCCAGCCGGAATGATGCAGCACCAGCACGCCGTCCTGCATTTCCTCGATTGCCCGCTGGCTGACCAGCATCTGGTTTTTCAGGTCGATGCCACGCTGCCGCGCCAGCTCTTCATTGACGACGACCCGCCGGGCGAGCAGGCGCGCGCTGATCGCGACACCGAAAAAGCCGGCGCAGAACAACCCGGCCTGGAAAAAATCGACCATGGCAAAATCGAGGCGCACGGCCCGGTAAGACTGCTCGAAGAGCACGGCCAGCGTCGCCAGCGCGGCATAAAACAGCACCAGACGCCCCTGCCCGACCAGCCCCGCTCCCGCCAGAGTCACCAGCAGCATGGCGCCGAGGCCGCTGCGCAGCCCGCCGCCGAGATGCATCAGGGAAACCAGCACCAGCACATCGACCACCACCTGCAGACTCAACTGCATGTTGAAGCGCTGGCGGAACAGGCGCAGCGCGACGAAGGACAGCGCCGTAGCCAGCCAGTACGCCGCGCTCAGCCAGCGATGCGTGGCGCCGGCCATCGCCCCGAAGAGCGAGAAGGCCGGCGCATCAAGCGCCGAAGAGACGAACAGGATCGACGCCAGGCACAGGCGGTAGAGATTGAAATAGCGCAACGACGTCCAGTACGTCGGAGAAAATGGCGCACGCTGGCGCAATGCTTCGCTCATTCGATCGACCTTCCTTCCCTCATCACCTCTCCGGCCGCGAAGCGCCGAGCGTGGCGCAAAGAGGCTTCGCGAGCAAGCATAACAGAAGCGCCACGGCAACGCGCCGCGCTTGCCGCAGAAGAGCGGATTGGGCATCATGGCACAACACTTTTGCGGAAAACCGGCCATGCTCCTGCGCTTTTTCGACACCGACGGCATTCACGAAATCGCCGACTTCGCCGCTCTCGCTTCCCGCTTCGGCCACCCCGGCGGCTACGCCTTCATCGCCTGCAGCCGCGAGGAACTCGCCGCCCGGCAAAGCGAGCTCCAGGCTGCGGTGCATCAGTGCGGCAGCGCACCGCTCGTCGACCTGCACATTTCCGACCTGCTCAACGCGCAGATCCCCTCGCACTACGACTACACCAGCCGCTATGACATGATGATTTTCCGCCGCCTGGCCGGCGAAGGCGAGAGCGGCAGCGCCCCCGGCGCCCGGCACAAGGGTGGGCCGACCATCCTCAAGCGCATCGACACCCAGCCGCTCGGTTTCGTCGTCTTCGAACGCCTCCTGCTCTGCGTGCATCCCGACAGCTGCAGCCTGTGCGCCCGCTATGCCGCCAGACAACAGGCCGGAGAAGACAGCGAGAGTCGCCCCGGCACGCGCCTTCCCGCCAGCCCGGCCGACCTCATGCTGCGCCTGATCGGCCAGATGGTCGACGGATTTCTCGCCCTGCGCCGCGAACTCACGCGCCAGCTCGACCGCTGGCAGGCGGCGCTGCTCGACCCGAAAAGCCGCTTCAGCAACTGGGCCTCACTGCTGCATGCCCGCCTGACGCTGCACTATCTCGACGAAATCTGCGAAGACCAGCGCGCGGCGCTGGAAGACTGGATCGAGGTCATCGAGAACTGGCCGTCGGCGCAAGGCACGCAGCAGCACGACGCGCACGACCTGCTCAAGGTGCGCAGCCGCGACGTTCTCGAACACATCGAACGCGTCGCGCACCACGTCCGCCGCCTCGAACAGAGCACCGAAACGGCGATCCAGATCCATTTCAACGCCCAGGGCAACCGCACCAACGACATCATGCGCACGCTCACCGCGCTGACCGCCGTCTTTCTTCCGCTCAACCTGCTGGCGGCCATTTTCGGCATGAATTTCGAGTTTCTGCCGCTCATCCACGAGGATCGCGGCTTCTGGTGGACGATCGGCGCAATGAGCGCCATCACCGTGCTGCTCGGCCTCATTTTCTGGCGCAAGCACTATCTGGCCAGAAGCGGCAGATAAAAAAAGGGATCGGGCAAACGCCGGATCCCTCACCAACCACGGATGTAAATCAAAACAGCGATAACCACAAGCCGACAACAAAAGCGGATGGTCGGGGCGAGAGGATTCGAACCTCCGACTCCTGCGTCCCGAACGCAGTACTCTACCAGGCTGAGCTACGCCCCGACCGAAAACAACAGCTTACACCGCGCTAGAAAGACCTCGCAACGGCGAAGGAGCATAATTCTAGCAGAGAATCCTTGCAGGGGGAAGCCGGCAGCACATCAAGCGCTGCTTTGGCCAGATCCGCTTCCGCTTCGGCCAGTTTTCTCGCCTGCGGCAAGGCCCCCGAAGCACGGATCGCCGCCAGCACGGCCGGAAAATCGTCGCGCCCGCCGCGCTCGATGGCCTGCCGCACGCAGGCCGCCTGTGCCGGCGTGCCGTGCCGCATGACATAAATCAGCGGCAGCGTCGGCTTGCCTTCGGCCAGATCGTCGCCGAGATGCTTGCCGGTTTCCGCCTCGGCGCCGGAATAATCGAGCACATCGTCGATGAGCTGGAACGCCGTGCCCAGATGCATGCCGAACGCCGCCATGGCCTGCTCCGCCGGCGCGGCGGCACCGGCCACGATGGCCCCGACGCGCGCCGCCGCCTCGAACAGTTTGGCCGTCTTGTAGCGGATGACCTGCAGATAGCGCGCCTCATCGACATCGATATCGCGGCAGTTCATCAACTGCAGCACCTCGCCCTCGGCGATGATACTCGCCGCATCGGACAGCACGCGCATCACGTGCATGCTGCCCACCTCGACCATCATCTGGAAGGTGCGCGAATAGAGGAAATCGCCGACCAGCACGCTGGCCGCGTTGCCGAACAGGGCGTTGGCGGTCTGCTGCCCGCGGCGCAGACCCGACTCATCGACCACATCGTCGTGCAGCAGGGTCGAGGTATGGATCAGCTCGACCACCGCCGCCAGCTGGTGATGATGCGTGCCGCGGTAACCGAGCGCCCTGGCGCAGAGCAGGACCAGAGCCGGGCGCAGGCGCTTGCCGCCGGCGTTGA
This sequence comes from uncultured Propionivibrio sp., assembly GCA_964440925.1. GTDB lineage: Bacteria > Pseudomonadota > Gammaproteobacteria > Burkholderiales > Rhodocyclaceae > Propionivibrio. Next base: position 9,166 of record CAYTWY010000034.1, read on the forward strand.
CGATATGCTCGGAAACCTGCCGGATCAGCGCCACGTCGGAAGCCAGCCAGCGGCGGATGACGCCATCGACCGCCCGCATGTCGTCGGCGATCAGCGTGTTGAACGGCTCCAGTTTCACAAGGCACAAGTCTCCGGGGAAAACCGGCGCATCTTAGAGTCAGGGCGCGTGCGCGTCAAGCCGCGCCCCCCGCGCGGGCGGAAGAAGCGGCCGCTGCGGCGAGCGCAAACGCTTTGACAGGACAGGAGAAATCCGTATAATGCACGGTTCTTCGTTTCACTTTAACCTGATTTTTTTCACTCTTTGGAGTCCAACATGTACGCGGTCATAAAAACCGGAGGCAAGCAATATCGTGTTGCCGCCGGCGAAAAACTGAAAATAGAACAGATACCGGCAGACGTTGGCGCAGAAATCACCCTCGACCAGGTCCTCATGGTCGGCGAAGGCGAGTCCGTAAACATCGGCACGCCGCTCGTCGCCGGGGCTTCGGTCAAGGCCACGGTGCTTGCGCAGGGTCGCCATGCCAAAGTCACGATCTTCAAGATGCGTCGGCGCAAGCACTACCAGAAGCATCAAGGGCATCGGCAAAACTACACGGAAATCCGCATCGACGGCATTTCGGCCTGACGGAAAGGAAACTGACACATGGCACACAAAAAAGCAGGCGGCAGTTCCCGTAACGGCCGCGACTCGGAATCGAAACGTCTTGGCGTCAAGCGCTACGGCGGCGAACTGATTCCTGCCGGCAACATCATCGTTCGCCAGCGCGGCACCGAGTTCCACCCCGGCGTCAATGTCGGCATGGGCAAGGATCACACCCTGTTCGCGCTGATCGAAGGTCGCGTCGAATTCACCATCAAGGGTGAGAAGCGTCGGCGCACGGTCAACATCGTTCCGCTGGCGGCCTGATTCGCTGCTCCGCACGGCGCACCGCAGCACCGCGACAGCGGCAGAAAGCCCTATCCCTGCGGTAGGGCTTTTTTGTTGGCTGCCGCAGAGCGCCCCGCACCCCAATCCCCTGCGCGAAAGAGACCGCCCATGAAATTCATCGACGAGGCCAGAATTTTCGTTGCCGCCGGCAACGGCGGCAACGGCATCGCCTCGTTCCGGCGCGAGAAATACGAACCGGAAGGCGGCCCCAACGGCGGCGACGGCGGCCGCGGCGGCAGCGTATATGCCGTCGCCGACCGCAACCTCAACACCCTGATCGAATTCCGCTACACGCGCAAATTCCTTGCCCAGCGCGGCGGAAACGGCGCGCCGAGCGACTGCTACGGCAAGGGCGGCAAGGACATCGTCCTGCACGTGCCGGTCGGCACGGTGATCTGCGACGAAAACAGCGGCGCCCTTGTCGCCGACCTCGACATCGACGGCAAGAAAGTACTGCTCGCCAGGGGCGGGCGCGGCGGGCTCGGCAACATCCACTTCAAGTCCAGCACCAACCGCGCCCCGCGCCAATGCACCGCGGGCGAGGCCGGCGAAGAGCGCGACCTGCGCCTCGAGCTGCGCGTGCTGGCCGACGTCGGCCTGCTCGGCCTGCCCAACGCCGGCAAGAGCACCTTCATCCGCGCCGTCTCGGCGGCGCGCCCGAAGGTTGCCGACTACCCGTTCACCACCATGCACCCCAACCTCGGCGTGGTGCGCACGAGTGAAAACAGGAGCTTCGTCATTGCCGACATTCCCGGCCTGATCGAAGGCGCGGCCGACGGCGCCGGTCTGGGCATCCGCTTCCTCAAGCATCTCGAACGCACGCGCGTCCTGCTGCACATCGTCGATCTCGCCCCGCACGACCCGGAGGCCGACCCGGTGCGCGACGCCCGCGCCATCGTCGGCGAACTGGAAAAATACAACCCGCAGCTCGCCGCCCGGCCGCGCTGGCTGGTGCTCAACAAGCTCGACCTGATCCCCGAAGAAGACCGCGAAGCGCGCATCGCCGACTTTCTCGCCCGCTACGCGCCGGGCGAAGTGCCGGTCTTTTGCATCAGCGCCATCAGCGGCGACGGTTGCCGCGCGCTCACCTTTGCCCTGCAGGACGCGCTCGACGCCCTGCCGCGCCGGATCGCCGCGGCAGAACACGGCGCGGCGGCCGACGCGGCCGGCATCTTCCCGCCCGAAGAAGCTGCCGGGGACACCCCGGCACAGCCCCCCCTTTCCGATTCAACCGCCGCCGGCGAAGAACAGCCATGACCCCCACCCGCCTTGCCGAAGCCCGCCGCCTGGTCATCAAGGTCGGCTCCGCCCTCGTCACCAACAACGGCGAAGGGCTCGCCCTGGCCGCCATTGGCGAATGGGCGCGCCAGATCGCCGCCCTGCGCCGCAGCGGGCGCGAAGTCGTCCTCGTCTCCTCCGGTGCCATTGCCTGCGGCATGCAGCGCCTCGGCCTCGCGCAGCGCCCGAAAGCGGTGCACCAACTGCAGGCCTGCGCCGCCGTCGGCCAGATGGGGCTGGCGCAAGCCTATGAAAGCGCCTTCGCGCAACAAGGCCTGCACACGGCGCAGATCCTGCTCACCCACGACGACCTGGCCGACCGCACGCGCTACCTCAACGCCCGCTCGACGCTGACCACCCTGCTCGAACTCGGCGTCGTGCCGATCATCAACGAAAACGACACGGTGGTCACCGAAGAAATCAAGTTCGGCGACAACGACACCCTCGGCGCGCTGGTCGCCAACCTGATCGACGCCGACGCCCTGATCATCCTCACCGACCAGCCCGGCCTGTTTACCGCCGACCCGCGCCAGCACCCGGACGCCACCCTGATTAGCGAAGCGCAGGCCGGCGACCCGGCGCTCGAAGCGATGGCCGGCGGCGCCGGCAGCACGATTGGCAAAGGCGGCATGATCACCAAGGTCATCGCCGCCCGGCGCGCCGCCAGCCGTGGTGCGCACACCGCCATCGCCAGCGGGCGCGAAGCCGATATCATGCCGCGCCTTTCGCGCGGCGAAGCGGTCGGCACCCTGCTTGTCTCCGCCACGCCGCCGATGAAGGCGCGCAAACAGTGGCTCGCCGACCATCTGCAACTCAACGGCCAGCTGCAGCTCGACGCCGGCGCGGTGCGGGCGCTCGCCGACGGCAAGAGCCTGCTCGCCATCGGCGTTACGGCCGTGCACGGCGAATTCGAACGCGGCGCCGTCGTTGCCTGCCTCGCCCCGGACGGGCGCGAAATTGCCCGCGGCCTCGTCAACTACGCCAGCGGCGACGCGCGGCGCATCGCCGGCCACGCCAGCGGCGACATCGAAGCCCTGCTCGGCTACGTCGACGACGCGGAAATGATCCACCGCGACAACCTCGTCCTCTGCTGAGCTTAAAAGCGGAGAAAAACGGCTTAACCACAACGACACAACGGGCACAACGAGAAGCAAAGCATATAAACAAAATCCAGGGTTGTTGTTTTACCTGTTTTGCCTGGTGCTTCGCTTTTGTTTCTCCGTTGTGGTTTTCGTTGTGTGCGTTGTGCGCGTTGTGGTGAATGGCTTTTACCTTTTGCAAAAAACGCGCATAAAAAAACGGGCGCCGTAGCGCCCGTTTTCCAGTTCCAGGGGATGCGATCAGAACTTGTAACGCAGGCCGGTCTGGATACCCTTCGAGTAAGCACCATCTTCGTCGAAGTAGGTCTTGCGATGGTTGTTCTCGGACTGGCTGATCTGGCCGTAAGCCGCATACAGGGCGGTCTTCTTGCTCAGCATGTACCAGTAGCCGATACCGAAGTGCTTGATATCGTCGTCCTTGCCCTTGCCGGCCAGGTACTCGTTCTTGGCCTTGGTGTAGGCAACAGCGAACGTGCCCTTGGCGGAAACCGGGAAGCTGGCGCCAACCTGCCACTGCTTGCGGGTCTTCATGTCGTAAAACTCTTCGTCGGCGGCGAAGTCGGTGAAGTTCATCCGGTTATACACGGCATGCACGCGCATGAACTTGAAGTCGTACGACGCACCCAGACCCCAGGCACTGCCCCAGTCGTACTTCTGGTTGCCCGTACCGTCATTAGCCGACTGAACCTTGCTGCGCTCGTAGTAAGCACCGGCAACCAGGGGGCCGTTTTCGTACGCCAGGCCAGCATTATAGACGCGGTCGTTCAGGACAGCATCATCACCACCAGCGGCATCATAACGCGGCGCCAAGTCTTCACCGCCCGCGTTGGTCGACGCGGCGAACTTGACTTGCAGGCCGCTCCACTTCGGCGAGTACCAGGCGATGGCGTTCTTCAGGTCGTCGTCTTCCGTGCCGCCAACAGTCTGCATCCAGACGTCGTCGCCGGCGGCGAGGGTGTCGTGGCCGAACATGGTGCTGATGTCGCCCTGCAGGTCGTCAGCAAAAGTGCCAACCGAGCCGACCAGGACTTCACCGAACTTCTTGCTCTCGAGGCCGACGTAGCCACCCTTCGACTTGATTTTCGACTTGTCGACCGGGTAGAGGGCGATATCCATCTTGAACTTGACCTTCAGGCCATCGCCGAGGTCTTCGCTGCCCTTGAAGCCGATACGGACGCTCGACCAGCGGCCTTGCTCGATGGCGGTCATGGCCTTGGTGCCATTCTTCGAACCGAAGTAACGGACAGGACCCGCGTCCATGGCACCGAAGATGGACAGGTTGGAGGTCTGCTGGGCAAACGCGGCGCCCGAAACCAGCCCAGCCAGAGCCAGAGCGATTACTTTCTTTTGCATTGTGAATCTCCTCTAGGGTTGAGATCGGCAGCGCCTACCGCCGCGCCACCAAACTGGACCTCTCATTGGTGAGAAGCTGGACGAATGATGGCAAATCAGAAGGAGAGGAACAAGCCGGACGAATGGATTCAGGAGAACATTTATCGCTGTTGTTGTGAAATTGCAACAAAGCGCAGGGAAAGCTTGAAGCGCACCACCAAGAACCCCAAGATTCACCACAACGACACAACGGGCACAACGAGAAACAAAGCAAAGAACATAAACAAAACAGGCGTTATTGTTTTGCCTAGTGGTTCGCTTCGCTTTTGTTTTTCCGGTGTGGTTTTCGTTGTGTGTGTTGTGTGTGTCGTGTGCGTTGTGGTTAAGCGCCTTTCGTTTTTCTTTACGCCGCAGCAAACAGCGCGTCCAGCGCCGCGCCGGGGCTCGGGGCGCGCATGAAGGCTTCGCCGACGAGGAAAGCATTGACGCCGGCGGCGCGCATCTGCGCCACGTCGGCGCGGGCGAGAATGCCGCTCTCGGTAACGACCAGTCGCCCGGCCGGGACGCGCGGCAGGAGATCGAGCGTCGTCTGCAGGCTGACCTCGAAGCTGCGCAGGTTGCGGTTATTGATGCCGAGAAGCGGCGTTTCGAGCTGCAGCGCCCGCTCCAGCTCTGGCGCGTCATGCACTTCGACCAGCACGGCCATGCCCAGGCTGGCGGCCAGCGCTTCGAAATCGCGCAGCGCCGGCAGATCGAGCGCGGCGGCAATGAGCAGGATGGCATCAGCGCCCATGGCGCGCGCTTCATAGACCTGATAGGTGTCGACGAGAAAATCCTTGCGCAGCACCGGCAGCGCACAGGCGGCGCGCGCGGCCTGCAGGTAGTCGGGCGCGCCGAGGAAGAATGCGCGCTCGGTGAGCACCGACAGACAGGCGGCGCCATGCGCGGCATAATCGGCGGCAATCTCCGCCGGGCTAAAATCGGCGCGCAGAATGCCTTTCGACGGGCTGGCCTTTTTCACTTCGGCGATCACCGCCGCCTGCCCGGCATCGACGCGCCGCCGCAGGGCGCCGGCAAAGTCGCGCGCCGGCTCCCGCGCCGCCCGCGCTTCGGCTTCGGCACGCAGCGCGGCAAGCGGCGTGCGCTGGCGGGCAAGCTCGATTTCCCGCTGCTTGCCGGCGATGATTTTCTGCAGGATGTCCGGCGTATCGGCGCGCAGCGCACTCATGCCGCACCGCCTTGCGTGTAGCGGATGAACTGTGCGCACTTGGCGCGCGCCGCGCCGCTTTTGATCGCCGCGCGCGCCAGCACAATGCCGTCGCCGATGGATGCGGCGACGTTGGCCGCATAGAGCGCCGCGCCGGCATTAAACACCACGATCTCGCGCGCGGTGCCCGGCGTGTCGGCCAGCACCGCCTCGATCAGCGCTTTCGAGGCGGCCGCGCTGTCGACGCGCAGGGCGCGATTGGAGGCCATCGGCAAGCCGAAGTCTTCGGGGTGGATTTCGTATTCGCTGATCTGCCCGTCTTTGAGTTCGCCGACCAGGGTCGCCGCGCCGAGCGAGATTTCGTCCATGCCGTCGCGGCCATGAACCACCAGCACATGCTCGGCACCGAGGCGCTGCATGACGCGCACCAGAATGCCGACGAGATCGGGGTGAAAAACGCCGAGCAGGGTGTTCGGCGCCGCGGCCGGGTTGGTCAGCGGGCCGAGGATGTTGAACAGGGTGCGCACGCCCATTTCGCGCCGCACCGGGGCGACGTTCTTCATCGCCGCATGGTGGTTGGGGGCAAACATGAAGCCGATGCCGGTGGCCGCCAGACAGTCGGCGACCTGCGCCGGCGAGAGCTGGATGTTGGCGCCCAGGCTCTCCAGCACGTCGGCGCTGCCGGAACTCGACGACACGCTGCGCCCGCCATGTTTGGCCACCTTGGCGCCGGCCGCGGCGGCAACGAACAGGCTGGCGGTGGAAATGTTGAACGTCAGCGCCCCGTCGCCGCCGGTGCCGACGATATCGACAAGATGCGTGCGGTCGGCGACCTCGATGCGCGTGCACATCTCGCGCATCACCTGCGCCGCGGCGGTGATCTCGCCGACGGTTTCCTTCTTGACGCGCAGCCCGGTGAGGATCGCCGCCACCATCAGCGGCGAAATCTCGCCGCGCATGATCTGGCGCATCAGCTCCAGCATCTCGTCGTGAAAAATCTCGCGGTGCTCGATGGTGCGTTGCAATGCCTGTTGTGGAGTCATCATGTCAATCCTTAATGTTCATGCCGCTTTTTGCTGAAGAAAATTCGCGAGCAGGTCGTGGCCGTGTTCGGTGAGAATCGATTCGGGGTGAAACTGCACGCCTTCGACGGCCAGGGTTTTGTGGCGCACGCCCATGATCTCGCCGTCTTCCGTCCAGGCCGTAATTTCAAGGCAATCGGGCAGCGATTCGCGTTCGATGGCCAGGGAGTGATAGCGCGTACAGGTGAGCGGATTGGGCAGGCCACGAAAAACGCCGGTATCGGCATGCTGCACCGGCGAGACCTTGCCATGCATCAGTCGCTTGGCATGCACGATGCGCCCGCCAAAGGCTTCGCCGATACACTGATGCCCGAGACAGACGCCGAGCAGCGGAATCCTGCCGGCAAATTCACGGATCGCCGCCAGCGAAATGCCGGCCTGCGCCGGCGCACAGGGGCCGGGCGAAACCACCAGATAATCCGGCTTGAGCCGGGCTATTTCCGCCAGGGAAATGGCGTCGTTGCGGAACACCTTCACCTCCTGCCCGATCTCGCCGAAATACTGGACGAGGTTGTAGGTAAAGGAATCGTAGTTGTCGATCATCAGCAGCATTTTTCACACCCTTTC
>CAYTWY010000035.1:0-2428 GCA_964440925.1 uncultured Propionivibrio sp.
CGCATGGTGACGCCTTGCGGTTGGCGGTGCCTGAAGCCCGCTTGTTCTGCGGCGGATTCCTGCCGGAGGCTTTTGCCGATGTCGATCTGATTGCCATTTCGCCCGGTGTGCCGGTGCAGGAAGCACAGGTGCAGGCGGCATTGCAGCGCGGCGTGCCGCTCGTCTCGGAAATCGAACTGTTTGCCTGGGCGGTGCGAGAATCGATGCCGCTGGCCAGGATCATCGCCATCACCGGCAGCAACGGCAAGACGACGACCACGGCGCTGACCGCGCATCTGCTCAACGCGGCGGGGGTGCGCGCGATCGCTTGCGGCAACATTTCTCCGTCGGTGCTCGATGCGCTGATGGCGCTAATCGACGGCACGCCGGAATATTCGGCCTTGCCGCTCGTCTGGGTTGTCGAGCTGTCGAGTTTCCAGCTGGAGACGACACATTCGCTGGCCGCCGATGCGGCAACGCTGCTCAACGTCAGCGAAGATCATCTCGACCGCCATGCCGGCATGGACGCCTATGCTGCGGCCAAAGCACGCGTTTTTGCCGGCTGTGCCGCGATGGTGCTCAACCGCGACGACGAATACAGCCGGCAGTGCCGGCGCTTTGGCTGCCGCTGCATCAGCTTTGGCCTCGATGCCCCCTCCGACAGCGGAGACTATGGGTTCGATGGTGGCTGGATCATGCGTGGCGGTGAACGGCTGATCGCGCTTTCCGCGCTCAAAATCGCCGGCCTGCACAATGCCGCCAACGCCATGGCGGCGCTGGCGCTGTGTGAGGCGATCGGTGTCGAGCCGTCAACCCTTCTGCCCGGACTGGCGCGATTTTCCGGGCTGGCGCATCGGGTTGAGGCGGTCGCCGACATTGGCGGCGTATCCTATTACGACGATTCGAAGGGCACCAACGTTGGCGCGACGCTGGCTGCGGTGCAAGGGCTGGGACGCAAGGTCGTTATCATCCTCGGCGGCGAAGGCAAGGCGCAGGACTTTTCGCCGCTGCGCCTGGCGCTGGCACGGCATGCGCGCGCCGTGGCGCTGATCGGGCGCGATGCGCGGATCATCGCCGCCGCCATTGACGGATGCGGCGTGCCGCTGCATTACTGCGCCGATATGGCGGAGGCGGTGCGCTGGTGCGCCGCGCAGACCTTGCCGGGCGATGCCGTGCTGCTCTCGCCGGCCTGCGCCAGTTTCGACATGTTCCGCAATTATGCCCACCGTGCCGAGGTGTTTGTCGAAGCGGTGCGCGTGCTGGCCGGGGAGAGGGCATGATTCCCGCTTTCGATGCCCCGCGCCGGATGCCGCCGGAAATCGATCTGGCGTTGCTGTGGAGCAGCATCTTCCTGCTCCTGCTAGGCATGGTCATGGTTTACTCGGCGTCCATCGCCATCGCCGAAGCGGGGCGGCTGACCGGCAATCACCCGGCGTATTTCCTCTTCCGCCATGGCGTGTTCCTGTCCGTCGGGCTGGTGGCTGCCGGGGTAGCCTTCCAGGTGCCGCTGACGACCTGGCAACGTTTCGCGCCCTGGCTGTTCGTCGCCGGTTTTGTCCTGCTGGCGCTGGTGCTCATTCCGGGAATCGGGCGCGATGTTAACGGCGCACGGCGCTGGCTGTCGCTCGGTTTTGCCAATCTGCAGCCGTCCGAACTGATGAAGCTCTTTGCCGTGCTGTATGCCGCCGATTACACCGTGCGCAAGATGCCGCACATGCACGATCTGAAAAAAGCCTTCCTGCCCATGGCCATGGCCATGGTGACCATCGGTGTGCTGTTGCTGAAGGAACCCGACTTCGGCGCTTTCGTGGTGATCATCGCTATCGCCATCGGCATCCTTTTCCTCGGCGGCATGCGCGCCCGCCTGTTTGCCTTCCTGATCGTTCTCCTGCTCGTCGCCTTTGCCGTTCTGATCATCGTTTCGCCCTACCGGCGCGACCGCATTTTCGGCTTCATGGATCCCTGGTCGGATGCCTATGGCCGCGGTTACCAGCTGTCGCATGCGCTGATTGCCTTCGGGCGCGGCGAACTGCTTGGCGTCGGCCTCGGCGCGAGTGTGGAAAAACTGTTCTACCTGCCGGAAGCGCATACCGATTTTCTGCTCGCCGTGATTGCCGAAGAACTTGGTTTTGCCGGAGTGGTGATGGTGGTGGCCCTGTTCGGTCTGCTGATCCAGCGCGCCTTCGCCATCGGCCGCCAGGCGGTGGCGCTGGAGCGCCTCTATCCAGCCTTGGTGGCACAGGGCGTTGGCATCTGGATCGGCATTCAGGGCTTCATCAACATGGGAGTGAACATGGGGTTGTTGCCGACCAAAGGGCTGACCTTGCCGCTGATGAGCTTCGGTGGCTCGGGCATCATGGCCAATTGCGTGGCGCTGGCGATCCTGTTGCGCGTCGATTGGGAAAATCGGCAATTGATGCGCGGAGCGAAGTTATGAGCGGAGGCGCAG
>CAYTWY010000035.1:2528-4273 GCA_964440925.1 uncultured Propionivibrio sp.
GAATGCAATTGACGATTTCGGCGCAGGCTAACTCGGCGCAGCCGATGTTATGCCGCAGCCAAAACCTCCGAATTGATGCGCGGAGCGAAGTTATGAGCGGAGGCGCAGGAATGCAATTGACGATTTCGGCGCAGGCTAACTCGGCGCAGCCGATGTTATGCCGTAGCCAAAACCTCCGAATTGATGCGTGGAGCGAAGTTATGAGCGGAGGCGCAGGAATGCAATTGACGATTTCGGCGCAGCCGATGTTATGGCGCAGCCAAAACAGTCGTTGGACTCCGGAAATGGAGACACATCATGGCTAAAACAGTTCTGGTCATGGCGGGAGGCACGGGGGGGCATGTTTTTCCCGGTCTTGCCGTCGCCGATCTGCTTAAAAGCCGGGGTTGGAAAGTCGTCTGGATGGGCAATCCGGGCGGTATGGAAGCCGAACTGGTGCCGGCGCGCGGTTATGAAATGGCCTGGGTACGTTTCGGGGCGCTGCGCGGCAAGGGGTTTTTGCGCAAGCTGCTGTTGCCGCTGCATCTGTTTTCGGCCTTTTGTCAGGCCTGGCGCGAGATACGACGGGTTAGACCTGACGTCGTGCTGGGGATGGGGGGGTATATCAGTTTCCCGGGCGGAGTGATGGCGGTGCTACAAGGTATTCCGCTCATCGTGCACGAGCAGAATTCGATTGCCGGGCTGGCTAACCGGGCGCTGGCGCTGCTGGCGACGCGCGTGCTCTGCGGTTTTCCCGGCGCCCTGCGTCAGGGCGAGTGGGCGGGCAATCCGGTGCGTCAGGACATCGCCGCGTTGTCTCCGCCTGCCGAGCGCTTTACCGGACGCTGTCCGCCACTGCGTTTACTGGTTCTCGGCGGCAGCCTGGGGGCGGCGGCGATCAATGCGGCGGTACCCAGGGGCTTGAGCCTGATCGCTCCGGATGAACGGCCGCTGGTGCGGCATCAGGCGGGAGCGAAGCATCTTGCGCAATTGCAGGCGAACTATGCTGCGGCCGGGGTGCAGGCCGAATGCGTAGCTTTCATCGACGATATGGCGGCTGCCTACGAATGGGCCGATCTGGTGCTGTGCCGGGCGGGCGCGTTGACCGTGGCGGAGCTTGCGGCCGCTGGCGTGGCGAGCATCCTGGTGCCGTTCCCGCATGCGGTCGACGATCATCAGACGGCCAATGCGCGTTTTCTGTCGACAGCAGGTGGCGCCATCCTGTTGCCGCAGAAAGAGATGACGCCGGAATGTATCAGCCTGCTGCGCAACTATACCCGTGGCCAGATGCTGCAGATGGCCGAGCGTGCGCGCTCTCTGGCGCGCCCCGAGGCGGCGGCGCAGGTGGCGCAGGTCTGCGAGGAGTTGGCGAAGCAATGAACATGCGACAGGAAAAATGGCAGGGACGTGCGCACGGCAGACCGGCGCGCTTCCTGCGTCAACAGGGGTTTGCCTCATGAAGCATAAAGTCAAGAATATTCATTTCGTCGGTATCGGCGGATCGGGCATGAGCGGTATTGCCGAGGTATTGTCCAACCTCGGTTTCGGCGTCAGCGGCTCGGATCTGGCTGACAATGCAACGACGCGCCGTCTGGCCGGTCTGGGCATCCGGGTGATGGTCGGGCATGCCGAGGATAACGTGGCCGGTGCCGATGCCGTGGTGGTGTCCACCGCAGTGCGCGAGGACAACCCGGAAGTGCGTGCGGCGCGCGCGCGCAAGGTGGCCACCAGCGGTTCGGTCGCGGGTTGCGCCGTGCCGTTGCCCA
>CAYTWY010000035.1:4283-16414 GCA_964440925.1 uncultured Propionivibrio sp.
GTGGTACCGCGCGCGCAGATGCTGGCCGAGCTGATGCGCCTGAAGCAGGGTATCGCCATTGCCGGCACGCACGGCAAGACGACGACGACCAGCCTCGTCGCTTCGATTCTGGCCGAAGGCGGCATGGATCCGACTTTCGTCATCGGTGGACGGCTGAACGCTGCCGGTGCCAATGCCCGTCTGGGTTCGGGCGATTTTCTGGTGGCCGAGGCCGATGAGTCGGATGCTTCGTTCCTGTTCCTGTCGCCGGTGATTTCGATCGTCACCAATATCGACGCCGATCACATGGAAACGTACGGGCATGATTTCGGACGTCTGAAGCAGGCTTTTGTCGATTTTCTTCAGCGCCTGCCGTTTTACGGAGTGGCCGTGCTCTGCGCCGACGATGCACAGGTGCGCGAGATCGTGCCGCAGGTGTCGAAGCAGATCGTAACCTACGGTATCGATGCGACGGCGAATGTGCGTGCCGAGAACATCGTTGCCCGCGACGGGCGGATGCAGTTCGATTGCGTGCGGGTCAATGGCACGACCAGCCGTTTTCCAGTGACGCTCAATTTGCCCGGCCTGCACAACGTGTTGAATGCCCTGGCGGCGATTGCCGTGGCGACCGAGCTGGGCGTTGCCGATGCGGCGATCAGCAAGGCGCTGCACGATTTTCGCGGCGTCGGGCGGCGCTTCCAGCGCTATGGTGAAGTGGCTATCGGCAACAGCGGCGGACGCTTCACGCTGATCGATGATTACGGCCACCATCCGGTCGAAATGCGCGCCACCATTGCCGCGGCGCGCGGCGCTTTCCCCGGTCGCCGGCTGGTACTGGCTTTCCAGCCGCACCGCTATACGCGGACACGCGATTGCTTCGAAGATTTTATCGGTGTGCTGAGTGGTATCGATGCCCTGGTTCTGGGCGAGGTCTACGCTGCCGGCGAGGCGCCGATCGTTGCCGCCGACGGGCGTTCGCTGGCACGTGCCTTGCGCCTTGGCGGCAAGGTCGAGCCGCTCTTCGTCGAGGATGTTGCGGCCATGCCGGAAGCGATTATGGGAGTCGTCCGCGATGGCGATGTGGTGATTACGATGGGTGCCGGATCGATTGGCGGCGTGCCGGCAAAGTTGGTGAAGGGTTGATGCATGTCTAATTTCGGAAAAGTGGCAGTGCTTCTGGGTGGTCGTTCCGCCGAGCGGGAAGTGTCGTTGAACAGCGGATCGCGCGTGCTGGCGGCGCTGAAGAGGCAGGGCGTCGATGCGCAGGCCTTTGATCCGGCTGAACGCAAGATCGACGAGCTGCGGGCTTTCGATCGCGCATTCATTGCCCTGCATGGGCGTTACGGCGAGGACGGAACGATCCAGGGGGCGCTTGAACTGATGGGCATTCCCTATACCGGAAGCGGCGTCATGGCCTCCGCCGTGGGCATGGACAAGTGGCGCACCAAATTGCTGTGGCGCGCACTGGGCATGCCTATTCCCGATTTTGTCATGCTCGAGGCGCAGAGCGATTGGCCGGCGCTGGAAAAGCGGCTCGGCTTGCCCTTCTTCGTCAAGCCGGTGTGCGAAGGGTCGTCGATCGGCGTCAGCAAGGTATCGCTTCCGGGCGCAGTGCAGAGTGCCTATGCCGAAGCCGCGACGCACGATTCCCTGGTCATGGCCGAACAGGGTGTGCTGGGGGGGGAATTCACGGTGTCGATTCTTGGCGACGAAGCCTTACCGATCATCAAGATCGAGCCGGCAACAGAGTTCTACGACTATGAGGCGAAGTACCTGCGCGATGACACGACCTACCGTTGTCCGTGCGGATTGCCGCCGGCACGCGAGCAGGAACTGCGCGAACTGGCAATGCAGGCATTTTGCGCTCTTGGCTGCCGTGGCTGGGGGCGGGTGGATTTTCTGATGGACGAGGAAGGTCGGGCATATTTCCTCGAAGTCAATACGTCGCCGGGGATGACCGATCATTCGCTGGTGCCGATGGCGGCGCGCCAGGCCGGGATTTCCTATGACCAGCTGGTATTGCGCATCCTCGATCTGGCGGCGCTGGGATGAACAATGTGGAACCGTCCGCACTTGATGATGGCTGTCGCCGATCTGCTCTTCGTAGCGGCGGCGGCTGCCATGCTGGTTGCCGCCGTGCTCTGGAGCTTGCGCTTGCCGCTCTTTCCGCTGCGCGAAGTGGTGGTGGCGCACGAATTGCGCGAGGTGCGGCGCGGCGAGGTCGAGCAGTCGCTGTCCGGACGGCTGCGCGGGAATTTTTTCAGTGTCAATCTCGAGTCCCTGCGCGCTTCGCTCGAGCAGATACCCTGGGTACGGCGTGCGGAAGTGCGGCGGCAATGGCCGGGAAAGATCGAAGTGAATCTGGAAGAGCACGATCCGATAGCCTTCTGGGGACAGGCGAAGGGGCAACTTGTCAATTCGCATGGCGAGGTTTTTGCGGCGGCAATGAGTCGTCCTCCGCATCCCGATATGCCCGTACTGGTCGGGCCGACGGGGCTGGCACCGGAAATGCTCGAGTATTTCGGGCAGGCCATGGACGTGCTGCGTCCGCTGGGGCGTTCTCCGCGGGCGCTGAACGTTTCGCCGCGTCTGGCGGTGCAGATTCGTCTGGACGACGGAATGCTGCTCGAATTGGGGCGCCAGCAGGCAAAAGCGCCGCTGCGCGAACGACTGGAACGCTTCGTCGAGTATTACCCGAGCGTGCTGCTGGCGGCGCGGCAACGGGCGGAAGGGGAGCCGTTGCGTGCGGCCACCGTCGATATGCGGTATCCGAACGGATTTGCGTTGCGCCTCGCCGCAGCGTCTGCAACTGAGAGCAAAGGGAAACCATGAGCAGGGATAGCAAGGAACTGATCGTCGGTCTCGATATCGGCACGACAAAGATCGTGGCCCTGGTGGCCGAGATCAGCCCGGAGGGTCGCCTGAACGTCATCGGCATGGGGTCGCAGGATTCGCGCGGACTGAAGAAAGGTGTTGTCGTCAATATCGAGGAAACCGTGGCGACGATCTCGCGTGTCCTGCAGGAAGTCGAGTTGATGGCCGACTGCAAGGTGCGCGACGTATATACCGGGATCGCCGGCAGCCATATCAGGAGTTTCAACTCGAATGGCATGGTCGCGATCAAGGAAAAGGAAGTGACGCCGATGGATATCGAGCGTGTCGTCGAAACGGCGCGCGCCATGCCCATTCCGGCGGATCAGGAAATCCTGCACATCCTGACGCAGGAATTCATCATCGACGATCAGGACGGTATCCGCGAACCGATCGGCATGAGCGGCTTCCGTCTCGAAGTCAAGGTGCATATCGTCACCGGCGCCGTTTCGGCGGCACAGAATATCGTCAAGTGTGTGCGGCGCTGCGGTCTGGAAGTCAGCGATCTGGTGCTGCAGCCGCTGGCGTCGAGCTATGCCGTGCTGTCCGAGGATGAGAAGGATCTGGGAATCTGCCTCGTCGATATCGGCGGCGGTACGACCGATCTTGCGGTATGGACACAGGGGGCGATTCGTCATACGAGCGTCATCCCGATCGCCGGCGACCAGATTACCAACGATATCGCCATGGCGCTACGTACGCCGACGCGTGAAGCGGAAGAGATCAAGCGCAAATTCGGTTGCGCGCTGTCCGATCTTGCCGACCCCGAGGATGTGATCGATGTGGCCGGTGTCGATGACCGTCCATCGCGCAAGCTGTCGCGCCGCGCCTTGGCCGACGTCATTCAGCCGCGCGTTGAGGAACTTTTCGAACTGGTGCAGGCGGAATTGCGCCGTTCCGGGTTCGAGGAAGTGCTGTCGTCGGGCATCGTCCTCACTGGCGGCTCCTCGGTCATGCCGGGGATGATCGAACTGGGCGAGGAAATTTTTCACATGCCGGTACGGCTGGGGATTCCGAAGTACACCGGGGCGCTGGCCGATGTCGTGCAGAACCCGCGCTTTGCCACAGCCTGCGGCCTGCTGCACGAAGCGCAGACGCAAAGGAAACGCGGCCTCAAAGTGCGCGAGACGAGTGACGTCAAGCAGTTGTTCGGGCGCATGAAATCCTGGTTCGAAAAGAATTTTTAAACGGTTTTTAACGATTTTATGTAGAGGAGAGGGCTATGTTTGCAATCATCGACAAAGAAGAAGTCAATGACAGCGGGACGGTGATCAAGGTGATCGGCGTCGGTGGCGCCGGTGGCAACGCCGTTGATCACATGATCCGCGAAGGGGTGATGGGGGTCGAGTTCGTTGCCGCGAACACCGATGCCCAGGCGCTGACGCGCTCGGTCGCGCACAAGAAGCTGCGTCTGGGCAAGACCGGCCTGGGGTCTGGCGCCAAGCCGGAAGCCGGACGCAGTGCTGCCCTGGAAGAGCGCGAGCAGATCGCCGAGTCGCTCAAGGGCGCACATATGGTGTTCATCACCGCCGGCATGGGCGGTGGCACGGGAACGGGAGCGGCGCCGATTGTCGCCGAAGTGGCGCGTGAATTGGGCATCCTGACCGTGGCGGTGGTGACCAAGCCCTTTGGTTTTGAAGGCAAACGATCGAAAATTGCCGAGGCTGGCATTATCGAGTTGCAAAAGAATGTGGATTCGCTGATCGTCATCCTCAACGACAAGTTGATGGATGTACTA
Organism: uncultured Propionivibrio sp.; assembly: GCA_964440925.1. GTDB lineage: Bacteria > Pseudomonadota > Gammaproteobacteria > Burkholderiales > Rhodocyclaceae > Propionivibrio. Next base: position 8,872 of record CAYTWY010000035.1, read on the forward strand.
GGTGACGACGTGTCGATGGACGAAGCCTTCAAGGCGGCAGACAATGTCCTGCGCAATGCCGTCGGTGGCATCGCCGAAATCATCAACTTCCCCGGCCTTGTTAACGTCGACTTCGAGGACGTGCGCACGGTCATGGGTGAAATGGGTATGGCGATGATGGGTTCGGCCAATGCCTCCGGTGTCGACCGGGCACGCATTGCCGCCGAGCAGGCCGTGGCTTCGCCGCTGCTCGAAGGCATCAACCTGTCCGGCGCTAAGGGCGTGCTGGTCAATATCACGTCGACGCGCGGCCTGAAGATGAAGGAAGTTAATGAGGTCATGAACACCGTGCGCGAATTTGCGGCGGAAGACGCGCACATCATTTTCGGCGCGGTTTACGACGAATCGATGGGCGAGGAAATCCGCGTTACCGTGGTGGCCACCGGTCTGGGACAGGCACAAACCCGGCGGCAAGGCTTCACGGTGGTCGATACGCCGGTGGTGCAGGCAACGGGAACCGATGGTGCTTATGCGCAATCGATCAGCGCCGGGGTCGATTACGGCCAACTCGATTCCGTTCCGGCGGTGGTGCGCAAAGGCCGCAGCGCAACGGTCGAAGCGCTGGCCAACAGCGGTGTCGATCGTTACGACATTCCGGCCTTCCTGCGCAAGCAGGCGGACTGAGCGTCATGGCGGGCGCCGTTGCTGAAGTCTCATGCGGCAACATGGGCGACAGAAACGGGGTCCGGCGCAGCAAAAAACTCTCCTCTCGGGGAATCGGTGGCCTTTGTGGGCGGCGGTGCCGTGTTACAATCGCAACGATTCCCCATTTTTATCAAGCACATGCTTAAACAACGCAGTCTCAGATCGGTGATTCGCGCTTCCGGCGTCGGTTTGCACTCCGGGGTCAAGGTCAACATGACCTTGCGTCCGGCGGCGCCCGACAGCGGGATCGTTTTCCACCGTTTCGATCTCGATCCGGTGGTCGATCTGCCGGCATCGGCGCTGATGGTCGGCGACACGCGCATGTGCTCCTGTCTGGAGCGTGATGGCGCCAGGGTGGGGACCATCGAACACCTGATGTCGGCGCTGGCGGGGCTGGGCATCGACAATGCCCATGTCGATCTTGATGCCGCCGAAGTGCCGATTCTCGACGGTTCGGCCTCGCCTTTCGTGTTTCTGATCCAGTCGGCGGGCATCGAAGAGCAGCCGGCGGCCAAGAAATTCATCCGCGTCACGCATCCGATCGAGGTGCGTGAGAGCGACAGAAGCGGTGACAAATGGGCGCGTTTCGAACCCTACGACGGGTTCCGGCTGAATTTCTCGATCGTCTTCAATCATCCGGCCATTGATCGAACCGGGCAGGAAGTGAGCATCGATTTCGCCGAGCATTCCTATGTGCGGGACGTGGCGCGGGCGCGTACCTTCGGTTTCATGCAGGAAGTCGAATGGCTGCGTGAAAATGGCCTGGCGCAAGGCGGCGGGCTGGATAACGCCGTCGTGCTCGACGAGTACCGGGTGTTGAATGGCGAGGGCTTGCGCTACGGCGACGAGTTCGTCAAGCACAAGGTGCTTGACGCCATCGGCGACCTGTACCTGCTTGGCCATCCGTTGCTCGCCTCGTTTACGGCGCACAAGTCCGGACACGCGCTGAACAATCTGCTGGCGCGCGAACTGCTGGCGCATCCCGAGGCCTGGGAACTGGTCAGTTTCGAGGACCGGGCGCAGGCACCGCAAGGTGTCGTGCGCTGGCTTGAGCAGCCGGCTTTCTAGCGGAGCGCGGCATGTGGATTCTGCGCTTGCTGACCGTACTGACGGCGATTGCCGTGGCGGTGGGAGTGGCGCTTTATTTACTGACCGGCAGACGGGCTTATTTACAGTTTTCCGGGCGGGTTTTCCGCTTTGCCGTGTTTGTTGCCTTGTTGGCTTTTTTCCTGCTGGCTCTGGAGCGGATTGCCGTGCTTCCGCTGTGATCGTTGCGGCGGCCTCCCGGGGAGGGAAAGCGTCAGAACTTGGTCTGCGGCGATGGTGCGTGGGCGGAGCGTGACAGCAGGTCGCTGATCGCCTCGCGCAAAGGGGATTGTGGCAGGCTGTCACGCAAGGCTTCGAGCGTCGACAGAGTGTTTCTGGTGAGCGGTTTTGGCGTGGAACCTGTTGATTGTGGGCTGTTTTCTCGGGCTTGCGCTTTGACCTGGACGTCGTTACACTCGACCCCGTTCCGGGAAAAGGCGCTGGTCAGAGTGGGTGTCAGCTGGCGTAGTTTTGCAGCGATGGCTCCGTTGTCGGCGTGAATGATAATAACTCCGGACGCGTAATTGGCCAGATGGCTGGCCTGTCCCAGGCGGGATGGCGCAATTTTCCGGTAAAGGGTGTCCAGTTTGACGAGCAGGCGCGCGTGTGCCAGAACCTTGTCGGCGGCGTGACTTTCTGCGAGATAGTGTTCCAGCGATTTTTGCATCAGGTATTTCAGGGAGAGGCTACGTGCATATTATTCTCGTCTCCAACCGCATGGCAACGGCCAGGACGCTGAATGTTACCCCACGCCTGCTGGTCTGTGTGCTGGGTGCGTTCGTCTTTTTTTCGTTTGCCACGTCTTTTGTCTTTTCCTGGATTGGTGTCCGTTTCAACCTGCCGTTCGCCAGCGAGCTGGTGACTAGCGTATATAAGGTTCAGAACCGCAAGAACGAAGAATACGTACGCGATAATATCTCGGCCATGGCCGTCAAACTCGGCGAGATGCAGGCGCAGTTGATGCGTCTTGACCTGCTCGGCGAACGGGTGGCGCGGCAGACCGGCATTGCCCTGCCCAAGGCCGTTCCAGCCGGCAAGGGTGGGCAGGGGGGGCCGCTGATCAATGCGGCGGCGCCCTTGTCCTTTGACGGGCTGCAGCGCGAAATCGAACGGCTTGGACAGCATCTTGAACGGCGAGCCGATGATCTCATGGTGCTCGAATCGCAGGTCATGGAGCGGCGGATTAACACGATCCTGTTGCCGACGCTGATGCCAATCAAGGCCGATCATATCGGTTCGACCTTCGGTCATCGTCTGGATCCGATTGCCGGGGTCAAAGCCATGCACGAAGGCATCGATTTTGTTGCCGGGGTGGGAACACCGGTTGCCGCGGCGGCCGGTGGCGTGGTGATCACCGCCGAATATCATCCGGCCTATGGCAACCTGATCGAGATCGATCACGGCAATGATTTTTCCTCGCGCTATGCCCATCTTTCGTCCCTGGACGTCAAATCCGGACAGGTCGTCAAGCGTGGGCAGAAGATTGCCATGAGTGGCAATACCGGGCGCTCGACCGGGCCGCATCTGCATTTCGAGGTGCGATTCAAAGGGGTGGCGCAGAATCCGGCGCGTTTCCTGCACATGGGATCGCAACTGGTCCTCGGTCCGGAAGCCGGTGGCAAACCGCGCTAAGCGTTTCCTTCCGTGCTTTGTGTCCCGTGGTGTGTGCCGGGCGTGCTAGAATCGGCATTTTTTCGCCTCCCACTATTTGACAATGATTTCCGGCCTACTCAAGAAGATTTTCGGCAGCCGTAACGACCGGCTGATCAGACAGTACTCTGCGGTCGTACGGCAGATCAATGCGCTGGAGGCGGGCATCGCCGCCCTTTCCGACGACGATCTGCGCGGCAAGACGGCCGTGTTCAAGGCGCGCGTCGCCAACGGCGAGACGCTCGACGCGCTTTTGCCCGAAGCCTTTGCCGTGGTGCGTGAAGCCGGCAAGCGCGTGCTGGGGATGCGCCATTTCGACGTGCAGCTGATCGGTGGCATGGTACTGCATCACGGCAAGATCGCCGAGATGCGCACCGGCGAAGGGAAGACCCTGGTCGCCACCCTACCGGCCTATCTCAATGCCCTGTCCGGCAATGGTGTGCATGTGGTTACCGTCAATGATTACCTGGCCAGTCGCGATGCCGAATGGATGGGGCGCTTGCATCGCTTTCTCGGACTGACGGTTGGCGTCAATCTCTCGCATATGGAACACGATGCCAAGCAGGCAGCGTATGCGGCCGATATCACCTACGGTACCAACAACGAATTCGGCTTTGACTACCTGCGCGACAACATGGTTTATGGCGCTGACGAGAGAGTCCTGCGCAAGCTCAACTTTGCCATTGTCGATGAGGTCGATTCGATTCTGATCGACGAGGCGCGCACGCCGCTGATTATCTCCGGCCAGGCCGAAGATCATACCGAGCTGTATGTGCGCATGGATCAGGTTGCGCCGCTGCTGCAGCGCTGCCAGGAGGAAAACGGTCCCGGTGATTACTGGGTCGACGAGAAAGCGCATCAGGTGTTGCTGACCGAGATCGGTTACGAACATGCCGAGGAAGTTCTGGCGCGCGTCGGCCTGCTGGCCGAGGGGAGCAGCCTGTACGAATCGGCCAATATCCTGCTCATCCATCATCTTTATGCGGCGCTGCGCGCGCATACGCTGTTCCTCAAGGATCAGCAGTATGTCGTGCAGAACGGCCAGGTGGTCATTGTCGACGAATTTACCGGGCGTCTGATGCCCGGACGGCGCTGGTCCGACGGTCTGCACCAGGCGGTCGAAGCCAAGGAAGGCGTGCCCATTCAGAACGAGAACCAGACGCTGGCCTCGATTACCTTCCAAAACTATTTCCGCATGTACGGCAAACTCTCCGGAATGACCGGAACGGCGGACACCGAAGCCTACGAATTTCAGCAGATTTATGGCCTCGAAACGGTGGTCATTCCGACCAACCTGCCGATGGTTCGTGCCGATCTGAATGACCAGATTTTCCGCACGGCGAAGGAAAAATACGCGGCGATCATTACCGATATCCGCGCTTGCCGCGAACGTGGCCAGCCGGTGCTGGTCGGCACCACGTCGATTGAAAACTCGGAGCTGCTGTCGAATCTGCTCGACAAGGAAAAACTGCCGCACCAGGTGCTCAACGCCAAGCAGCATGCCCGTGAGGCTGAAATCGTCATCCAGGCCGGGCGTCCCGGAATGATCACCATTGCTACCAACATGGCCGGCCGCGGAACCGACATCGTGCTGGGTGGCAGCATCGAGAAGCAATTGACAGCGATCCGTGATGACGAATCGCTTGATGCAGCGACGAAAGAAGCGCGCACGGCGGCGCTGCGCGCCGAATGGCAGGTGCTGCACAATCAGGTGGTTGCTGCCGGCGGGCTGCATATCATCGGCTCCGAACGTCACGAATCGCGCCGCATCGACAACCAGTTGCGCGGCCGTTCGGGTCGGCAGGGTGATCCCGGCTCGTCGCGTTTCTACCTGTCGCTTGATGATGACCTGCTGCGTATTTTTGCCGGCGAGCGCCTGAAGGCGATCATGGAGCGCCTGAATATGCCCGAAGGCGAGGCGATCGAGCATTCGCTCGTGTCGCGTTCGCTGGAATCGGCGCAGCGCAAGGTGGAAGGACGCAACTTCGATATCCGCAAGCAGTTGCTTGAATACGACGATGTGGCCAACGACCAGCGCAAGGTGATCTATGCCCAGCGTAACGAATTGCTGGAAACCGAAGATATTTCGGAGACCATCACCGCCATGCGCCAGGGCGTTCTTTACGATACCTTCCGCCGCTATGTGCCGGAAGACAGCGTCGAGGAGCAATGGGAGCTGCCGATGCTGGAGAAGGAACTGGAATCCTCCCTGCACCTGAAATTGCCGATTGTCGAATGGTTCAGGAGCGAACCGACGCTCGGTGACGAGGCGATCTTGCACCGGATGCTCGAAAAGGCCGATGCGGCCTATCAGACCAAGGTCGATCTGGTCGGTGCGGCGAATTTTCACCAGTTCGAACGCAACGTCATGTTGCAGACCCTTGATACGCATTGGCGCGAACATCTGGCGGCGCTCGATCACTTGCGGCAGGGCATCCATCTGCGCGGTTACGCGCAGAAAAATCCGAAGCAGGAATACAAGCGCGAGGCCTTCGAATTGTTCGAGGCGCTGCTCGATAGCGTGCGCTTCGAGGTGACCCGTCTGCTCATGACGGTGCAGATCCGCGCTGAAGAGGTCAATGAGACGGCGCCGCATGCCGAAGTGCAAAATGTCCAGTACCATCATGCCGGTTACGATGAGGCGCTGGGCAATCCGGACGAAGAGAAGGGCAGCAAGGGGCAACCGCTGCATGCCGGGCCGAAGGTCGGGCGTAACGACCCCTGCCCCTGTGGTTCCGGCAAGAAATACAAGCAATGCCACGGAAAACTGATCTAGTCTGACAATTGTCTTGTTGCGGTTTTTCAAAGGCGCAGGGAACACAGAACGTTCTGTTTCTTCTGCGCCTTTGTTTCTCTGCAAGAGCGTGATTTTTCGAGAGGTTGGAAATGCCCGTCAATTTCGCTACGCCCGCGCCCGAAGCGCTCTTCCCTGTTGCCGGCGTCCGTCTCGGCCTTGCCGAAGCCGGGATCCGCAAGCTTGATCGGCGTGACTTGACGCTGCTGGCGCTTGATCCGGGATGTACGGTGGCGGGCGTATTCACCGAGAACCGGTTTTGCGCCGCGCCCGTGCATCTGTGCCGGCGTCATCTGGCCTCGGGGAGCGAAATTCGTGCGCTGATCATCAACACCGGCATTGCCAACGCCGGAACCGGAGCGGAAGGGCTGCAGGCGGCACAGGCAACATGCGAAGCCGTTGCCGGGCTGCTGGACGTGGCTGCGACGCAGGTCTTGCCGTTTTCGACCGGGGTCATTCTCGAGCCCTTGCCTGTCGATCGGCTGATTGCCGGCTTGCCGGCCTGCGTGTCTGATCTTGAGGCACACAACTGGCACGCGGCGGCGCACGGCATCATGACCACCGATACGGTGGCCAAGGCGGCCTCCCGGCGTGTCGAGATCAACGGCAAGCGCGTGACCATTACCGGCATCAGCAAGGGCGCCGGGATGATCAAGCCCAACATGGCGACCATGCTGGGCTTTGTCGCGACCGACGCTGGTCTTGCTGAACCCTTGCTGCGCCAACTGGTGCGCGAAGCGGCGGATGAATCTTTCAATTGCATTACCGTCGATGGCGATACGTCGACCAATGATTCTTTCGTGGTCATTGCCTCCGGGCAGTCGGGCGTGTCTTTTGCCGATGCTGCCGCACCCGGCTATGCGATCCTGCGCCAGGCGCTGATCAATGTGGCGCGGGAGCTTGCACAGGCCATCGTGCGTGATGGCGAGGGCGCGACGAAATTCATCACCATCGCCGTCAGCGGTGGGCGGAATCATCAGGAATGCAAGCGGGTGGGTTACGCCATCGGCCATTCGCCGCTCGTCAAAACCGCCTTTTTCGCCTCTGATCCGAACCTCGGACGGATTCTTGCCGCCATTGGTTACGCCGATATCGATAAGCTCGATGTGGATGGCGTGCGTGTCTGGCTGGGCAGCAACGGTGAGGAAGTTCTGGTTGCCGAGCGCGGCGGGCGTGCCGCTTCGTATCGTGAGGAAGACGGCACACGCATCATGCAGGCGACGGAGATCATCGTGCGTGTCGATCTGGGTCGTGGGGCGGCTTGCGGGACGGTCTATAGTTGCGATTTTTCCTACGAGTATGTGAAGATCAACGCCGATTACCGTAGCT
>CAYTWY010000036.1:0-2395 GCA_964440925.1 uncultured Propionivibrio sp.
CGGCAAACAAGCCGTTGATCAGCGCCACCAGATCGGCACCGGCTGCCACCAGAAGCGGCGCATTGTGGCGCGTGATCCCGCCAATGGCACACACCGGAATAGCCAGCTCGTCGCGGCAGCACGCATATAGCGTATGTGCGGCCAGCGGCGCCTGCGGCTTGGTTGTCGAGGCAAACGCCGCGCCAAAAGCAACGTAATCGGCACCCGCCGCTTGCGCCGCGCGGGCAAGCGAGAAATCGGCATAGCACGAAGTGCCCAGGCAGCGGTGCTCACCGATGGCTCGCCGGGCAGCAAGCAGATCGCCATCACTGCCACCCAGATGCACGCCATCGGCATCGACCGCCAGCGCCAGAGGCACGTCATCATTGACAATCAGGCGGGCGGCAAAATTCCGGCAAAGCCCTTTCAGGGCGCCAGCCAGCGCCAGCCGATGTGCCGGTGGGCGCCGTTTGTCGCGATACTGGACGATTCTGGCGCCGCCGGTAAGCGCCGCCGCAACACGCGCAAGCAGCACCTCGTCCGGCAGATCGTCCGGCGTGATGGCATACAGGCCGCGCAAGAGCGGCGAAGAGCGCCTAAGCATTACCCGCCGCACCCTTTTTTCGCGCCCGGAAAAACCGATCCGGAATGAACTGCCCCCGGCCCGGACGAAAACCGGCAGCCAGCGTCTGCCAGGTATATTCTTCCGCCTCGCGCACCGCCTCGCCGACCGGCAAGCCGCGCGCCAGCGCCGCCGCCACGGCGGAGGCCAGCGTACATCCGGAGCCGTGATAGCTGCCCGGCAGTCGTTCGCACGGATCGCTGCGCACCAGCCCTTCGCTATCGAACAGAGCATTGACCACCTGCGCCGTATTTTCATGCGTTCCCGTGAGCAGCACATAAGCGCAGCCGCAGGAAATGAGTTGCCGCGCACAGTCCGCCAACGAACATTGCTCCGCCTCTCCTGCGCCGCAGGCCACCAGCCGCCGCGCCTCAAGCGAATTGGGCGTCAGCACGGTGGTGCGTGGCATCAGATCCTGGCGCATGGCGCGCATCATTTCGGCATCGGCCAGGGCATCGCCCCTTCCCGACGCCAGCACGGGGTCGAAGACCACCGGCACCGCCGGATAATCGGCAACAATCCGGGCAATGGTTGCGGCCGCCTCGACGCTGCCGAGGAGACCGATCTTGAAGGCATTCACCGACATATCTTCAAGCAAGGTACGCGCCTGGCGCTCGATCCACTCGGCGCTGAGCGGCAAAACGCAGTCAACCCCCTGCGTATCCTGTACGGTCAGCGCGGTAAGTACCGAGAGCGGATGACAGCCCATCGCGGCAATGGCCATCAGATCCGCCTGAATTCCCGCCCCGCCGGTCGGATCGCTGGCGGCAAAGCTAAGAACGATGGGCGGCGACAAATGCGTTGGCAGGATATCCATGGGCAAGCCGGAGTGGGCGCAGACGCCCGGCAGAGCTGGCGGCGCACCACCAGTGACATCGGAAAATCGGAAAAACCAGCGCCGATTTTACCCGAATTCGCCGCCCTGCCATGCGCGATGGAAAACGGGAGAGAAAAGCATCGTTTCCCCGGCATTTGTCGCCCGGGGCCGACAGACAAACGCACCGGATATCCATGCGGCTGATTTCGCTATGGTTTGATCATGGGGCATTGATGTATAGTGTCGGAGTAAAAGCCTGAACCCGGAATATCAGAATCAGGGTCTGATTGATTGTTCGTACCAGAAGCAAACTCTGGAGGTAAGAATTGGCCGTAGTTCCAAATCTGAATGGCATCAAGGTGATGATCATCGACGACAGCAACACGATCCGGCGCAGCGCGGAGATTTTTCTCGTGCAGGCCGGATGTCAGGTCATCCTTGCCGAAGACGGTTTCGACGCGCTCGCCAAGATCGCCGACCACCAGCCTGCCGTGATCTTCTGCGACATCATGATGCCCCGGCTCGACGGTTATCAGACCTGCGCCTTGATCAAGAAGAACCAGCGTTTCCGCTCCACGCCGCTGATCATGCTCTCGTCCAAGGACGGCCTGTTCGACCGGGCACGCGGGCGCATGGTGGGGTCGGACCAGTATCTGACCAAGCCATTTACCAAGGACAGTCTGCTGCAAGCAGTGGCGACCTTCGCCGCCCCGGCGGGCTGAAATCGTCTGTCAAAGGAAACACACTTGGGAGTAATGCCATGCCTGTAAAGAAGATTCTCGTTGTCGATGACTCGCCGACCGAACGCCATGTCCTGGTCGAGATGCTGAGCAAGAACAATTACACGGTCATTACCGCCGAAAGCGGCGAAGAAGGCATCGAGAAAGCCAAAACCGAAATGCCCGACCTCATCCTGATGGACGTGGTCATGCCCGGACTCAACGGTTACCAGGCCACCCGCACACTGACCCGTGACG
>CAYTWY010000036.1:2405-15839 GCA_964440925.1 uncultured Propionivibrio sp.
ACCAAGCATATCCCGGTCATCGTGTGCACCTCCAAGTCGCAGGAAACCGACAAGATCTGGGGGCTGCGCCAGGGGGCTCAGGACTACCTGTCCAAACCGATCAACAGCGACGAGCTGCTGGCCAAGATCGCCGCGCTCTGAGTTTCTGACTTTCCGACCGATGGGTAAAAAAGGCAGCCTGCGCGATTTCCAGGCGCACTTGGCGACCCGACTGGCAACAGTTGGCTCGCAAAGCGCGGCGGGTCTGCTCGGCATTCAGTCGGGAAGCGACTACTGGCTGCTCAATCTTTCCGAATCCGGCGAAATCGTTCCTCTGGCTCCACTGACCGGCGTGCCACTGACCAAGCGCTGGTTCGCCGGGATCGCCAACATCCGCGGCAACCTCTACGCAGTGACCGATTTCTCGGCCTTTCAGGGCAAGGAAGCCACGCCGAAAAACGCCAGCACGCAACTGCTGCTGATCGGCGCACGTTACGGCACCAACGCGGCGCTGCTCGTCAACCGCATGCTCGGCCTGCGCAATGCCAACGACCTGGCGCCGGCGCCCGTCGACGCGGAGACTCCGGACTGGGCCAGGGAAGCCTTTACCGACCAGGAAGGACGTTACTGGAAGAAGCTGGACGTCAAAAAGCTCCTGGCCGACAACCACTTCATGGCGATTGGCGTTTAGCCGTTATCGGAGAACCGTGTCCGCATGAATGCCGCGACTGAATTTGATATCGGCCCGCTGACCTGGGTCAAAAGCGAAATCGATCTCGCGCTAGAGCGCGCCGACGGAGCGCTGCAGCAGTACACCAGCAGCCTCGCCGAGGGACCCGGTGACCTGACCCAGATCAAGTTCTGCCGCACTTTCCTGCACCAGGTGCAAGGCGCTCTGACCATCATCGGTCTGGACGGCGTCATGCAGTTCGCCGAAGCCATTGAGGCCATGCTCGATAGCTTCGAAAAACAGGCCTGCACCGCCGGACAGCCAGCGATCGACCTGGCGCAGCGCGGTCTGGCCGCCATCGGCCGCTATCTCGACGATCTCATTGACGGCCAGCCCAACCAGCCACTGCGTCTGCTGCCACTCTATGGCGCCGTGCAGAAAATGCGCGGCATCGAGCGCGTCCAACCCTCGGATCTCTTTTTCCCCGACCTGGGCATTCGCCCGCCACGCCGCGCCGCACTGGCGGCACCGATGGCACAGGCCGAATTCCAGCGCCTGTTGCGTCAGGAACGTGCGCGCTTCCAGCGCGGTCTGCTGTCTTGGCTACTCGACCCGCAAAACCGCACCGGCGTCAGCGAAATGCTGGGCGCCGTCAAACGCATCGAAGCGACCCAGGATGCTGCGGCAGCCCGCTCCTTCTGGTGGGTATCCATTGCTTTCCTGTGTGCACTGGCCGAAGGCAGCCTGCCGACGGAGCCGCACATCAAGCAACTTTGCGCCCGCATCGACCTGCAAATCCGGCGCCTGCTCGAAGGCTCGAAGAACGTCGCCGAACGCCTGATGCGCGACGCCCTGTACTGCGTCGCCCAGGCCGACAGCAAAAACTCCACCGTGCAACAGGTCAAGGAAACCTACCGCCTGCACGCTGCCATTCCGCCGGCCGAAGACATCGCTCCCCTGCCGCACGAAACCCTGCGACGCAAGTTGCGCGATGTCATCGCCATGGCCGAGGAATCGTGGAACAAATACTGCGCCGGAACCGCCCAGTCACTGCCTGTATTCAGGGAACAGGCCGGTGCGATTTTCGCTCTCGTCGAGCAACTCGGTCACACCGACTATCGTCGCCTGACGCAAGCCATCGTCGCCGCCAGCAACTGGCTGGCGGAGGACAGCCACCGCCATTCCGATGCACTGGCGATGGAAATCGCCACGGCGATCCTGCTAACGCAAAACGCACAGGAAAATTTCCAGCGCCTGGGCAGCGACTTCGCACATCAGGTCGACGTCATGGTCGCCCGCATGCACGCTTGCATCGCCGGAACCTTGCCACAGAGCGAGGCGGAAATCCCGCTGCTCGACGAAATGTCGCGCAAGGCGCAGGAAAAAATGCTGATCGGGCAGGTGGCCAAGGAAATCCAGAGCAACCTCGCCCAGATCGAGCAGGTTCTCGATACTTTCTTCCGCGACGTCGAGAAGCGGGCCGACCTCGCCACGCTCGACGCCGCACTGAACCAGTGCGCTGGTGCGCTGACCATGATGCGGCACGATGGCGCGGTGGCCTCGTTACGCGAGTGCGCCACCGCCATCAAGCGTTTCTCCGATCCCGCCTACGTGCCACAGGAAAGCGATTTCGAACAGGTCGCCAACCAGCTCTCGGTCATCGGCTTCTTCGTCGATGCCATGCAGCACGGCACCAGCGATTTCGCCACTTTCGTGCGGCAAATGCAACCGCCGGCACAGGAAAGCGGACAGGATGCCGAAACACCGGCCGAAGAAGACATCAGTGTCTCGGTCGAACAGGAAGTCGCCCAGCAGAAGGAAGAAACCCTCGCCCTGCTCGATTCGCTACGCCAGAAACCTGACGACGCCGGACTGCGCGAAGAGATCCGGCACAACCTGACGGCGCTCAAGAGCGACGCCGACCTGGTTGCTGACGCCCAGCTCGGCAATCAGGCCAAGGCCATGCTCTCGGCCCTGGAGACCGGTGAGGCCGACGCGCCGCAGATCGAGCAGGTCATGGCCTCGCTCAAGCCGCACGGCGAGGAAATACCGACGCCATCGGCGGAAACAGTCCAACTGGCGCAGTCAAGCAGCGAGGAAATCGACGCCGAACTGCTTGGTATCTTCCTCGAGGAAGCGCGCGAAGTTCTGACGACCATCGAGGAAAACCTGCAGTTGCTCAATGGCCAGCCGCACAATGTCGAATTGCTGACAACCATCCGGCGCTCCTTCCATACCCTGAAGGGCAGCGGTCGCATGGTCGGACTGAAGGATGTCGGAGAGGCCGCCTGGGCCGTCGAGCAGACGCTCAACCTGTGGTTGCGCCAGGAAATGCCGGTTACCGCCGGGATGTTCAACCTGATCGCACAGGCTCATGCCATTTTCTCCGCCTGGGTCGTGCATCTCGAAACACGGACCGCCCAGGCGCCGGATCCGCGCGACATGATCGCGCTGGCCGAGTCCCTGCGTCAGGCCGATACGCAAGAAGCGGCGCCCACCCCATCTCCCGACAGCACGCCGGAGCAGGCGGCACCCGATAACGCACCGCGCATGGCGGAAATCATTCCGCTCAACGCGGGGACCCAGCGCCCCTCCGGCGGGGAGGAGCCCCCCCCTTTTTTTTTCCCCGAAACAATTGAGCTGACCGCGCTGGAGAGCGAAGACTCGGCTCCGTCGTTGCCCGAAGAAGCCCCGTCAGACGAAGACGTGCAGACCGATACGGCACCGCAGCAGGCGGCGAAGATCAGCCTTTCAAACACGCAGATCACCCTGTCGCCGGAACTGTTCAACATCTTCTTCGAAGAAGCGAAAGGCCATCTGTCCACCCTGCAGCGCGAAATCTCGGCGCTCGAAGACGAACAGCTACAACCGACACCGCACGACATGTACCGTGCCGCGCACACCCTGGGCGGCATCGCCGGGACACTCGGCATCGTCCCGCTCAACCAGCTCGGCCTGGCTCTCGAACGCACCCTGTTGCGGCGTGACAGTTCGGCGGCGCCGGGCAGTCTGGAAGCACTTGGCGTCATCCGGCAGGCCATTGATGCGGTCGATCTGCTGATCACCGCACTGTGCGAGCAGCGCGAATTGGCCCTTCCGCCCGGTCTCATCGACGACCTTGACGCCCTCTATCCGCTCTCCGTCATCGGGCATGAAACGGCCGTGCAAAGCGCGGGAGAAACACCTCCACCGCAAACGATCACCACGGAAAACGCCGTCTTGCCGGAAACGGCGGGCGAATCGGCCGCGATGCGGCAAGAGGCGCCTTTCCTCCCGCCCCTCCCCCCTCTGCAGGACGACGTCGACGAACAGCTACTGGCCATCTTTCTGGAAGAAGCCGTCGACCTCAACCGCGGCATCACCGAGCAATTACGCCTGTGGCACGAAAACCCGGCGGACGGCGAAGCCGTACGGATCCTGACGCGCCTGCTGCATACCCTGAAGGGCAGCGCACGCATGGCCGGCGCGATGAACCTGGGAGAAATCACGCACGCCATCGAGACCCGCGTCGAGGAAGCGACGCGCGCCGAAAGCGTACCGCTCGCGCTCATCGACGAAATCGACAGCGCCTTCGACGACGTGCAGCACATCATCGAGCGCCTGCAAGCCGGAGAATCCCTGACCCCGCCCGAAACCGCGGAACAGCCGCCCGCAGCACCGGGCGGAGTGGAAGCGCCACCCGCCGAGGAACGCGCGCCGGCCGTCGCCGAAACCGCGCATGAAGAGCGCCGCGCCGACCGTTTGCGCCTTCCAGAAACCGAAACGGAGGCGGCGCCCGCAGCGCAACGCGCCACCTTGCGTGTACGCGCCGACCTCATCGACCGGCTGACCAACGACGCCGGCGAATTATCGATCGCCCGCGCCCGCATCGAAGGCGAAATGCGCAGCCTGAAGGATTCGCTGCTCAACCTGACGGAAAACGTCATCCGTTTGCGCCGCCAGCTGCGCGACATCGAAATCCAGGCCGAACTGCAAATGCAGTCGCGCACGGCGCAGACCGACGTTCAGCATGCCGGATTCGACCCGCTGGAATTCGACCGCTTCACCCGCTTCCAGGAACTCACGCGGATGATGGCCGAATCGGTCAACGACGTCGGCACCGTGCAACAAAACCTGCTCAAGAACCTCGACGATGCCAATGCCGCGATCGTCGCCCAGGCGCGCCTGAACCGTGAAGTACAGCAGGCGCTGATGTCGGTGCGCATGGTCCCCTTCGGCAGCATCGCCGACCGGCTCTACCGGATTGTCCGGCAAACCGCGAAGGAACTGAACAAGCGCGCCCATTTCGAAATCAGCGGCAGCCAGGTCGAGCTCGACCGCAGCGTGCTGGACAAGATGGCGGCGCCGCTCGAACACATGCTGCGCAACGCCATCGCGCACGGCCTGGAAGACCGTGCCACGCGCCTTGCCCGCGGCAAGGCGGAGATCGGCGAGATCGCCCTGGCGCTGAAGCAGGAAGGCAACGAAATCCTTCTCAGTTTCTCCGACGACGGCGGCGGACTCGACTACGCACGCATCCGCCAGCGCGCTGTAGACGCCGGACTGCTCGGCGCAGACGAGGTGGCCGACGAAAACCGACTGGCCGGAATGATCTTCATGCCCGGCTTCTCGACGGCCAGTGAGATTTCGCAAATCTCCGGCCGCGGCGTCGGTATGGATGTGGTCAAGACCGAAGTCACCAGCCTCGGCGGACGCCTTGAAGTCGTTTCCAGACCGGGCCAGGGCACCGAATTCCTGCTCTACATTCCGCTCACCCTGGCGGTCACCAAGGCTCTGCTGGTACGCGCCGGTTCGCGCGACTACGCCATCCCCTCGGTGATGATCGAACAGGTGCTCGACCTGAAGGAAGTTGCGCTAAACCGCATACGCGAAGCCGGAGCGGCCGAATGGATGGGACACCACTATCCTTTCAGCTATCTGCCGCATCTTCTCGGCGAAGCCCTGCCCCTGCCCGAAAAGCACCGCCAATACTGGGTCCTGCTCCTGCGCAGCGGCACCCGGCGCATCGCCGTGCTGATCGACGAACTGCGCGGCAACCGGGAAATCGTCGTCAAGAACATCGGCCCGCAGCTGGCGCGCGTCATCGGTATCGATGGCGCCACCGTTCTCGGCGACGGGCAGGTGCTGCTCATCCTCAATCCGGTCACCCTGAGCAGTCGCGCACCGCTCGTCGAGCTGTCCGCGCCGGATCCGGACGAGGCGTCCCGGCCAGAAGAAGAACCAGACGGCGCCAATCTGCCCACGGTCATGGTTGTCGACGATTCGCTCACCGTGCGCAAAATCACCGGCCGCCTGCTCGCCCGCGAGGGTTACCAGGTGCTCATCGCCAAAGACGGCGTCGAAGCACTGGAACAGCTGGCCGAGACGCTGCCCGATGTGATGCTGGTCGATATCGAAATGCCGCGCATGGATGGTTTCGACCTGACGCGCAACGTGCGTGCCGATGCGCGCCTGAAGCACATCCCGATCATCATGATCACCTCGCGCACGGCGGAAAAGCACCGTACCTACGCCTTTGGCCTGGGCGTCAACAACTACCTCGGCAAGCCCTACCAGGAAGACGAACTGCTCCGTCTGATCGCGGGCCACATCAAGCCGCGCTAGCCTTGCTGCGGATCGCCGCATAGCGCTGCAGACAGCGCTGCCGCGCCGCCGCGTGCTCGACCAGCGGAAACGGCACATTCTTGCCGGGAAAAACCCCGCATGCCGCCAGATCTCCGGCAGGCATGCGCCAGGGGGCATGCACAAAGCGCAACGGAAGCGCGGCCAGTTCGGGCAGATAGCGGCAGATGAACTCACCGTGCGAATCGAAACGGGCAGACTGCAGGAGCGGATTGAAAATACGGAAATACGGCTGCGCATCGCAGCCGCAGGAAGCCGACCATTGCCAGCCGCCGTTGTTGGCCGCCAGATCGAAATCGAGCAGCCGCGCGGCAAAATAGGCCTCGCCTCGCCTCCAGTCGATGCCCAGATCCTTGCACAGGAAAGACGCCGTCAACATGCGCAGGCGGTTATGCATGAACCCCGTCTGATTCAGCTGGCGCATCGCTGCATCGACCAGCGGATACCCCGTCTCTCCGGCACACCAGGCGGCGAAATGCGCCCGTGCCGTCTCGCCCTGCTCCCAGACGATGGCCTCGAAGGCCGGCTTGAAGGCACGCTGTGCGACATGCGGAAAATGATCGAGGATCATGAAATAGAAATCGCGCCAGATCAGCTCGCCCAGCCAGCTTGCCGCTCCCGCCGCACCGCGCAGCGCTCCCGCGGCAAGAGCCGTGCGCACCAGCTCGCGGATCGACAGCGTGCCAAAACGCAGATGCACGGACAAACCCGACGTCGCCGCGCGTGCCGGATAATCGCGCTCGTCTGCATAGCGCGCCATGCGTGCGCGGAAAGCGGCGAACCTCTGCCGTGCGCCGCGCATGCCGGGAACGACATCGGGCGGACACGGCGAACGCAAACCCAAAACGCCTGGTGCGGGGAAAGAGGCGTCCGCCGGAGGCGGCGCCAGACTGCCCTCCGCGCAGCCATAGGCAAACACATCGTCGTCGGAAAGGCGTTGCAGCCAGGCGCGGCGATACGGGGTATACACGGTAAACGGCTGCCCAGCGCGCGTCAGTACCTCACGGGCATCAAACACCACCTGATCCTTGAAGGCCTCGAAGGCGATGCCCTGCCCGATCAGGGCACGGGCGACCCGCGCATCGCGTTCCTTGGCCTGCGGCTCATAGTCGCGGTTGACGAATACCGCTGAAACGCCGAGCGCGCAGGCCAGCGCCGGGATTTCATCGACTGCATGGGCATGGCGCACGATCAGGCCGCCGCCGCGCCGCCGCAAGGCGGCATCGAGTTCCAGCAGCGACGCGTAAATGAACGCGACGCGCCGATCATCGCGCGTCGGCAGCGCGTCGAGAATCTGCCGGTCGAAAACGAAGGCGCAGAAAACGCGGCGCCCGCGCCGCAGCGCTTCGGCCAGCGCGACATGATCGTCATCGCGCAAATCGCGGCGGAACCAGACCAGAACGGAATCGAACATGCGTAGCCCCGTTAAACAGCGTTCCCTGCTTTTAAGGTTAAAATGTCCATTATGCAATGCATCAACCTGACCGATCATTTTCTCATTGCCATGCCGGCGATGGCGGATCCGTACTTCGCGAAGGCGCTCATCTACATTGCCGAACATAACGATCATGGCGCCCTGGGCATCATTGTCAACCGCCCGCTGGACATGAGTCTGGCGACGCTCATGGAACGCATCAAGCTTCCGTTCGCGTCGGCACCCGCGTCGCCACTCGCCAGACTGCCGGTATTCTTCGGCGGCCCGGTGCAAACCGACCGCGGCTTCGTTCTGCACCGTCCGCTCGGCAAATGGCAATCGACGCTGGCCGTGACAGAGGACATCGGCCTGACCAGTTCGCGCGACATCCTGCAGGCGTTATCCAGCGGTCATCCGGCGCAGGACATCCTCGTTACCCTCGGCTATTCGGGCTGGGGCGCGGGCCAGCTTGAGGAAGAACTGGCGCGCAACGACTGGCTGACGGTTCGCGCCGATCCGCACATCCTTTTTGCCCTGCCTTTCGAGGAAAGGCTGCCGTCGGCGATGGAAAGACTCGGTATCGATTTTTCCAACCTGGCCGGAGAGGCTGGTCATGCCTGAGCACGACGCCCCGCGCCAGGGCACGGTTCTCGCCTTCGATTTCGGTGAGAAAAGAATCGGCGTCGCCGTAGGTGAGTGGGCGCTTGCTCAAGCGCACCCGCTGACCACCATCCGCAGCGAGGCCAACGCCGAACGCTTTGCTGCCATTGCCGCCCTGATCGCCGAGTGGCAACCGCACAACTTGGTCGTCGGCCTGCCGGTGGCGCTCGATGGCACGGCGCATGCCATGACGGCGCGCGCGACGCGTTTTGCCAACCAGTTGCGCGGCCGCTTTGGCCTGCCCGTCGACTACGCCGAAGAACGCCTGAGTTCGGTCGAAGCCGAGGAGCGCCTGCGCGAATCCGGCCACAACGCCAAGAGCGCCAGGGAACATCTGGACGCAATGGCGGCGCAGATCATCCTGCAAGGGTATTTCGAGCGAAGGAATGAAATTGTTTAACCACCGCAAGCCCGGAGAAAAACTTTGAATTCCGGCTTTTTCTCTGTGCCCCCGGTGGTTGGTAGCCTTTCGAATAAATAGGGATCACGTATGCCACTCACCCACCTTCCCGACGCCGAGGCGCAATGCGCCGAACTGGCCGAACTCATCCGGCCGCATCTGCGGCCCGACACCATGCTGGTCGGCATCCACAGCGGCGGCGCCTGGGTTGCCCGTCGCCTGAGTGAATTGCTCGGCCTGCCGGGCGAAATCGGCCTCATCGATGTTTCTTTCTACCGCGACGACTTCGGCGAAAAAGGCCTGCACCCGCAGGTCAAGCCGACCTCGATTCCCTTCGCCGTCGAGAACCGCCCGCTGATCCTCGTCGATGACGTGCTCTACACCGGACGCACCACCCGCGCCGCCATCAACGAACTGTTCGACTATGGCCGTCCGGCCAGCATCCAGCTGGCCGTGCTGGCTGACCGCGGCGAGCGCGAACTGCCCATTCACGCCGAATTCTGTACCTGGCAGGTCAGGCTCGACCCCGGCCAGGAACTGATTCTCGCCACCGACGCTTCAGGGCGCCTGCAATGGAGGTGCGATCAACATGCCTGATACCCGACATCCGCAGCTCAACGCGCAGGGCGAACTGATCCACCTGCTCACCACCGAAGGACTGCCGCGCCCGATCCTGCTGCAGATTCTCGACACCGCGTCGAGCTTCCTCGAAGTCTCGGACCGCGACGTGAAGAAGGTTCCCCTGCTGCGCGGCAAGAGCGTCTTCAACCTGTTCTTCGAGAACTCGACGCGCACGCGCACCACCTTCGAGATTGCCGCCAAGCGTCTTTCCGCCGACGTCATCAACCTCGACGTCGCACGTTCGTCGACCGCCAAGGGCGAAACCCTGCTCGACACCATCGACAATCTGGTCGCCATGCACGCCGACATGTTCATCGTCCGTCATGCCGCCTCGGGCGCGCCCTACCTGATCGCCGAACATCTGCAACGCGTCGGCCGTCCGGACGTGCATGTCGTCAATGCCGGCGACGGCCGGCACGCACACCCGACGCAGGGTCTGCTCGACATGTACACCATCCGCCATTACAAAAAGGACTTCAGCGCCCTGAAAGTCGCCATCGTCGGCGACATCCTGCATTCGCGCGTCGCGCGTTCCGACATCCACGCCCTGCGCACTCTCGGTGCCGCCGAAATCCGTGCCGTCGGGCCGCAAACCCTGCTGCCCAAGGCCATCGAAAAAATAGGCGCGCAGGTCTGCCGCGACCTGCGTGAAGGGTTGCGCGATTGCGATGTGATCATCATGCTGCGTCTGCAGAACGAACGCATGAACGGCGCCCTGCTGCCCTCGCCGGCGGAGTACTTTAACTGTTACGGACTGACGCCGGAGATGCTGGCGCTGGCCAAACCGGACGCTATCGTAATGCATCCGGGTCCGATGAACCGCGGCATCGAGATCGATTCCGAAGTCGCGGACGGCAGGCAAGCGGTCATCTTGCCGCAAGTGACTTTCGGCATCGCCGTACGCATGGCGGTAATGAGCATTCTGGCAGGAAACTAAACGATGAACGAGCGACTCACGCATACCCCGGCAACGCGTCTTCGTATCGCAGGCGCACATATCATTGACCCGAAGAACCGGCGCGAAGAACACGCCGACCTGTTCATCGCCGACGGACTCCTCGCCGGAATCGGACAAACGCCGGCCGGTTTTTCCGCCGAACAGACGCTTGCTGCGCAAGGCCTCGTCGCCTGCCCCGGTCTTGTCGACCTTGCCGCGCACCTGGGCAATCTGGAAAGCGAACTTGGCGCCGCGGTCGCGGGAGGGATCACCACCGTCGCCTGCCCGCCCGACACCAACCCGCCGCTCGACGAGCCCGGTCTCGTCGAGCGTCACGTACGCCGCAGCGCCGCGTTCGGTCTGGCGCACAGCCTGCCGATCGGCGCCCTGACCCGGCAACTGGGCGGCGAAAAACTGGCCGAAATGCATGCTCTCCGGCGCGCCGGCTGCATCGCCTTTTCGCAAGCCAAGAACGCCATTGCCGACACGCATATCCTGCTGCGCGCCATGCAATACGCCGCCACCTTCGATTACCCGATCCACCTGCAGCCGCAAGACTACTATCTGGCGCGCGACGGGGTAGCGCACGACGGGGAAGTCGCCGCCCGCCTCGGTCTGGCCAGCATTCCGGTCTGCGCCGAAACCATCGCCATCAGCACCGCACTGCATCTGGCCCGGGAAACCGGCGCACGCCTGCACCTGACCCGCCTGTCGTCCGCCGCCGGCGTCGCTCTGGTTCGCGCCGCCCGCGACAGCGGCCTGCCAGTCAGCTGCGACGTCGACATCCACCATCTGCACCTGGCGGACGAAGACATCGGCTATTTCGATCGCGCCGCCCGTTTCAACCCGCCCTTGCGCGCCGCCACCGACCGCGCCGCACTGCGCACGGCAGCCAGTGAAGGGCTGGCCGCCATCTGTTCCGACCATACCCCGGTCGCCGAAGACGGCAAGTTGCTCCCTTTCGCCGAGGCCCAGCCCGGCGCCACCGGCCTTGAACTGCTGCTACCGCTGACGCTCAAATGGGCGACGGAAACGGGGGTGCCGCTGTGTGACGCGCTAGCCCGCATCACCTGCGACCCGGCACGCATTCTCGGCATCGCCGGCGGCACGCTCGACATCGGACAGCCGGCGGATATCTGCCTCTTCGACCCCGAGGCGCGCTGGCAGCCGACCCCGGACACCCTGCGTAGCCGGGGTAAAAACACCCCATTCATTGGCCAGGAGATGTCCGGACAAGTCAGGATCACCCTGATCGACGGACGCGTTGTTTTTGGCGACTGACCCCTCCGTGACCTGATTTTTGAGGATCTTCACATGAAGAAATCGGCGTGTCTGGAAACACTCTTCACCGAATTGCCCTTTGCCGAGCGTTTCGCCGCCGCGAAGCAGGCCGGGTTTGACAGCGTCGAGTTCTGGAGCTGGGCTGACAAGGATCTGGAGATGGTTCACACGGCGGCGCAAAACGCCGGCATTCCCATCGCCTCGATGTCCGGAGATCAGGCCTTCTCGCTGATCGACCCGGCACACAAAACATCCTATATCGATTTCATCAAGGCCTCCATCGCCGCCGCCCGGAAAATCAATTGCCCGGTTCTGGTCATCCATTCCAATGCGCTGGGCGAAGGCGGCAAAGTGATCAATGCTTACCCGGAACTATCGACGACCGTCAAACTCTGCACCATGTTCGACACCCTCAAGACGCTGGCTCCGATCGCCGAAGACGCGGGCGTCGTCCTGGTTCTCGAAGCGCTCAACACCCACCTCGATCATGTCGGTAATTTCCTTGAAAGCACGCGCATGGGGGCCGAGATGACGCGCCTGATCGGTTCGCCGAACATCAAGCTGCTGTACGACGCCTACCACATGCAGATCAACGAAGGCCGCCTGTGCGACACCCTCACCGAGTACATCGACCAGATCGGCTATATCCATCTGGCCGACACACCCGGTCGCCACGAACCGGGAACCGGCGAAATCAACTTCGTCCGGCTTCTTGAACGGCTTGAACAGCTCGGCTATGCCGGCACCATCGGCTACGAACTTTTCCCGCAAGGCAGCACGACCGACGCTGTCAAAGCCATCATGCGCCTGTACGCAACGGCGGCCTGAAACAGCGGCCGCTAGCGAACATCGATCGATAGCGCATAAAGCTTGTTGATGCCGGTCACCACCGGCTCGCCGCGGTATTGCAGGTAATTACCGGTCTTGAAGTAATAACGGTCATGACGGCCATAAAATTCCGGGGTATAGCGCTGGGTGGTCGTTTCCCCATTGACGCTGACCGTCACCACGCCCTCCTGCATGGTGAGCGTAAACTCCAGCAAATCGCCCAGCGATAACCCGCGCGCCAGCACCACCCCGTATTCCTGACGCGACGCATCATTGGCTTGCAACCGCGCCTCGATGCGACACTTGCCCGGCTGATCGCCGGTCCAGCGCAATTTGAGCAATTCGGACTCGTTTTCGGTACCGTGAATCTGCCCGATGATGGTCTGCGGCTTTGCCGCGGCCACCTGCATCACTTTCATCTGCACCCGCAGGACATGCTGGCGCGGATC
Organism: uncultured Propionivibrio sp.; assembly: GCA_964440925.1. Classification (GTDB taxonomy): domain Bacteria; phylum Pseudomonadota; class Gammaproteobacteria; order Burkholderiales; family Rhodocyclaceae; genus Propionivibrio. The sequence continues at coordinate 15,267 of CAYTWY010000036.1, forward strand.
GCTGAGCAACCAGTCGCTGGCCATGCCGGTCTGACGCAGTTCGGAGCGCGGATAATGCGTATTGCGGGTGGTCGCCGCATCACTCGGCACGGCAAAGACCACTGCACCATCCTGCGCATCGGTAAAAAAGAAGGGCTGACTATAGCCCGCCTGCAAGGCGTCGGCTTTCACTTCAAGAAAACGCTTGTCAGCATCCAGCGTCTGCAACTTGAACGCCGAAAGATCGACGTTCCTGCCCGGAGGAAGCGCCGGATCAAGCGCCCAAGCAGACGCCAGTGGACACACCAACCAGAGGAACAGCGCACGAGAGAGCACCATGACACGCCTCCACAAGGAGAATAAATCTGCCCGCAACAGCAGGCTGCAAGGCAGATAATACGCGCTTCTCGCAATAACCTGCTCGGCAAGCCAATCACCATGCGGCCTACAGCATGGCTATGCGAGGGAAAAACCTGGCGCAAAGCACGATTCATCGGAAAGCCGGGAACGCCAGAGCGACACCAGATAGCAACAACAGGGGACAGACCCCGATTATTTCCACGTTGGACAAGCTATTCTGCGCGACGTAGAATC
>CAYTWY010000037.1:0-15539 GCA_964440925.1 uncultured Propionivibrio sp.
GCACAAGCTCGGCGAGTTTTCGCTGACTCGCACTTTTAAGGGCCATACCGCCGGCAAGAAGGCGAAGAAGTAAAGGAATGGATATGGAAACTCGTGCTATTTTGCGCGGCGTTCGGCTGTCGGATCAGAAGGGCCGACTGGTGGCCGACCAGATCCGCGGTTTGCCGGTGGATAAGGCGCTCAACATTCTGACGTTCAGCCCGAAGAAAGGCGCCGGAATCATCAAGAAGGTGCTCGAATCGGCGATTGCCAACGCCGAACACAACGATGGTGCCGATATTGACGAATTGAAGGTGAAAACCATCTACGTCGAAAAAGGTATGGTGCTTAAGCGTTTCACCGCTCGGGCGAAGGGGCGTGGCAATCGGATCATCAAACCGACCTGCCATATTTTCCTGACCGTCGGAAACTGAGGAATAACAATGGGACAGAAGATTCATCCGACTGGTTTTCGTCTTTCCGTCACGCATGACTGGTCTTCGCGCTGGTACGCCAACAGCAAAAACTTTGCCGGCATGCTGAACGAAGATGTGCAGGTGCGTGATTTCCTTAAAGCCAAGCTGAAGCATGCTTCCGTGGGTCGCGTGTTGATTGAGCGTCCGGCGAAGAACGCGCGCGTCACGGTGTTTTCGGCGCGGCCTGGCGTCGTTATCGGCAAGAAGGGCGAAGATATCGACCATCTGCGCTCGGCGCTGCAAAAGATCATGGGTGTGCCGGTGCATGTCAGCATCGAAGAGATCCGCAAGCCGGAACTCGACGCGCAATTGATCGCCGATTCAATCACCCAGCAGCTGGAAAAGCGCATCATGTTCCGCCGTGCCATGAAGCGTGCCATGCAAAACGCCATGCGTCTTGGGGCACAAGGGATCAAGATCATGAGCTCGGGGCGCTTGAACGGTGCCGAAATCGCTCGTCGCGAATGGTACCGCGAAGGCCGTGTTCCGTTGCATACCCTGCGTGCGGATATCGATTACGCGACGTCTGAAGCGCTGACGACGTACGGGATTATCGGCGTGAAGGTGTGGGTGTTCAAGGGCGAGGTTGTTGATCGCAATGCACAAGCCAGCGTGACGCCCGAAGTTGCTACCGTTGCCGATGAGCCGGCGCGCAAGCCGCGTCGCGTGGCCAAGCCGGCAGCGACTGTGGACGGCGGAGAAAAGCCCAAGAGCCGTACGGTAAAGGCCAAAACGGAAGCCAAGCCCGAGACGGATGCGCCGGAAGCCAAGGCGCCGGCAAAACGAGTAAGAAAGGCAGGAACGACAGATGCTGCAGCCAACTAGAAGAAAGTACCGCAAAGAGCAGAAAGGCCGTAATACCGGCTTGGCTACGCGTGGTGCCAAGGTCAGCTTCGGTGACTTTGGTCTCAAGGCGATTGGGCGTGGGCGCCTGACGGCCCGCCAGATCGAGGCCGCGCGTCGTGCCATGACGCGTCATATCAAGCGTGGTGGGCGGATCTGGATCCGTATTTTCCCCGACAAGCCCATTTCCAAGAAGCCGGCCGAAGTGCGGATGGGTAACGGTAAGGGCAATCCCGAGTACTACGTTGCCGAGATTCAGCCGGGCAAGGTGCTGTATGAAATGGATGGCGTCGGTGAAGCGCTGGCACGCGAGGCGTTTGCCCTGGCGGCGGCCAAACTGCCGATCCCGACGACTTTCGTGACGCGAATGGTAGGTTGACTATGAAAGCCAGTGAACTCAGAGCAAAAAGCGTCGATGAGCTGAACAAGGAACTGCTTGAACTGCTGAAAGCGCAGTTCGGTCTCCGCATGCAGCTTGCGACCCAGCAATTAAGTAATCACAGCCAGATCGGCAAGGTGCGTCGCGATATTGCCCGTGTGCGCACACTTCTTCGTGAAAAGGCGGTACAACAATGAGCGAAACGAAAAGCAAGCGTACGCTGATCGGTCGTGTCGTGAGCGACAAAATGGACAAGACGGTTACCGTTCTTGTCGAGCGCCGCGTCAAACACCCCATGTATGACAAGATTATTGTGCGTTCGAGCAAATATCACGCGCACAATGAAAATAACGAAGCCAAAGCGGGTGATCTGGTGGAAATCCAGGAAGGCCGTCCGATGTCGAAAACCAAGACGTGGACGGTAAACAAGTTGTTGGAAAAGGCCATAGCGATTTAATACTTGCCTTTTCTTATAAAGGGGCTATAATCGCCTCCTTTTCGCGCCCGGCTATTCTTCTGGCCGGGTGTTTCTCCCGTACGGGTTCCAAGACTGACCGCAGTAGCGGGATAAGTTGGAGAGATAGATGATTCAGATGCAGACAGTTCTGGATGTCGCCGACAATACCGGCGCGCGTTCAGTGATGTGTATCAAGGTGCTGGGCGGCTCAAAGCGTCGTTATGCCAGCGTTGGCGATATCATCAAAGTGAGTATCAAGGACGCCGCGCCGCGTGGTCGTGTCAAGAAAGGTGATGTCTATAGTGCTGTGGTGGTTCGCACAGCCAAAGGCGTTCGCCGTCCTGACGGCTCGCAGGTCCGATTCGATAAGAATGCTGCGGTGCTTCTCAATAACAAGTTGGAGCCGATTGGGACTCGCATCTTTGGGCCGGTTACGCGCGAATTGCGTGGTGAGCGGTTCATGAAGATTGTCTCCCTGGCGCCAGAAGTGCTGTAAGGGGCGGCCATGGACAAGATTCGTAAAGGCGACCAGGTGGTCGTTATTGCTGGCAAGGATAAGGGCAAGCGCGGGACGGTGACTTCTCGTGTTGATGCCGATCATGTGGTGGTGGAGGGTATTAACCGCGCCAAGAAGCATGTGAAGCCGAACCCGGTGAAAGGCGTGGCTGGTGGCGTTGTCGATAAGGATATGCCGCTCCACGTTTCAAATGTCTCGCTCTACAACCCGACGACTCAGAAGGCGGATCGTGTCGGCTTCAAGCTGCTTGAAGACGGTACGAAGGTTCGTGTCTTTAAGTCGAGCGGCGAAGTGGTTGCGGCGTAAGGAGCGATCATGGCGCGTTTGCTGGATTTTTATAAGAGTACGGTGGTGCAGGGCCTGACCGAGAAGTTCGGTTACAAGTCGGCGATGGAAGTGCCGCGTATCACCAAGATCACCCTGAATATGGGTGTCGGTGAGGCGGTTGCGGACAAGAAGGTTCTAGAGCACGCCGTTAGCGACATGACCAAGATTGCGGGCCAGAAGCCGGTCGTCACGAAGTCGCGTAAGTCGATTGCGGGCTTCAAGATTCGCGATGGTTACCCCATTGGCTGCATGGTGACCTTGCGCGGACCGCGCATGTTTGAGTTTCTTGATCGGCTTGTGACCATTGCTTTGCCGCGCGTCCGCGATTTTCGCGGGATCTCGGGAAAGGGTTTTGACGGTCGTGGTAACTACAACATGGGCGTCAAAGAGCAGATCATTTTCCCGGAAATCGAATACGACAAGATTGACGCGCTGCGTGGGATGAATATCAGTGTGACCACCACCGCCAAGACTGACGAAGAAGCGCGTGCATTACTCGCCGCGTTTAAATTCCCGTTCAAGAACTGAGGCGAACATGGCGAAACTTGCATTGATTAACCGCGATGAAAAGCGGCGCGAGATGGTCAAAAAATACGCCGCAAAGCGTGCTGCGTTGGAGGGTGTAATTAATGACATCAACCGATCGGACGAAGAGCGTTTTGAGGCGCGCCTGAAGCTACAGGCACTTCCCCGTAATTCGAGCCCGGTTCGTCTGCGCAACCGTTGCAAGCTGACTGGTCGTCCGCGTGGCGTGTATCGCAAGTTTGGTTTGGGTCGCAGCAAATTGCGCGATTTCGTTATGCGCGGCGAAGTCCCTGGTATGACCAAGGCTAGCTGGTAAGCAGGAGAGAACGATATGAGTATGAGCGATCCGATCAGCGATATGCTGACCCGCATCCGCAATGCCCAGATGGCAAGTAAGGCGTCCGTCGCCATGCCGTCTTCGAAAGTCAAAGTGGCGATTGCCAAGGTGTTGAAGGATGAGGGTTATGTCGACGATTTCGCTGTTCGTGAAAACGACGGCAAGCCGACCCTGGAAATTGAACTGAAGTACTACGCCGGTCGCCCGGTTATTGAGCGCATTGATCGTGTCTCAAAGCCCGGTTTGCGTATCTACAAAGGCGTAGGAGATATTCCGCGCGTAATGAATGGCCTTGGTGTGGCGATTGTTTCCACGCCCAAGGGTGTGATGACCGACCGCAAGGCACGCGCCAGTAATACTGGCGGCGAAGTTTTGTGCATTGTCGCGTAAGGGGAGACTATGTCCCGCGTTGCTAAGAATCCAATTGAACTGCCCCAGGGGGTTGAAGTAACCCTGAGTTCCGACCTGATTTCCGTCAAAGGACCGTTGGGTGTAATGAAGTTTGCAAACAACCCGGCGGTCAAGGTTGAAAAAGAAGGTAACACTCTGGTGTGCAGGGCTGTCGAGGGTGCGGAAAATTCCGGTGCGCTTTCAGGAACAGTGCGTGCCGTTGTGGCGAACATGGTTTTCGGGGTAAGCAAGGGCTTTGAGCGCAAGTTGAGCCTTGTCGGCGTTGGCTATCGTGCTCAGGCGCAGGGCGATACGCTCAATCTGACACTTGGTTTTTCACATCCGGTGGCGCACAAGATGCCGGCCGGAATCAAGTGCGAGACGCCGAGCCAGACCGAGATCGTGATCAAGGGAGTGGACAAGCAGCAAGTCGGCCAGGTGGCGGCAGAAATCCGCGCCTATCGCAAGCCGGAGCCGTATAAGGGCAAGGGTGTGCGTTACGTCGACGAAGTGATCGTCCTCAAGGAAACCAAGAAGAAGTAAGGTGCATAAATGATTGACAAGAAACAGGCGCGGTTGCGCAGAGCCCGTAAAACCCGGCTCAAGATTGCCGAACTGAAGTCAGTGCGCTTGTCGGTGCACCGCACTAACAGCCATATCTATGCCCAGGTGTTTACCTCCTGTGGATCCCAGGTTTTGGCAGCGGCTTCGACCCTGGAGCCGGAAGTGCGCAAGACCCTGATGAATGGTGGCAACGTCAGTGCGGCTACCGCGATCGGGAAATTGATCGCCGAGCGTGCCAAGAAGGCGGGAGTCGAGCAGGTTGCGTTTGACCGTGGCGGCTTTCAGTACCATGGGCGCGTGAAAGCGCTGGCCGAAGCCGCGCGTGAAGCCGGCCTCAAGTTCTGATGGCCCTGGACAAGGATCGGAGTAAGTAATGGCAAAACCGCAAAGCAGGAAGTCCCAGCAGGCCGAAAAGCCCGATGATGGCATGCGCGAGAAGATGATCTCGATCAACCGGGTAACCAAGGTTGTGAAGGGTGGTCGTATTCTCGGTTTCGCAGCGCTCACCGTGGTTGGTGATGGCGATGGCCGTATCGGTATGGGTAAGGGCAAGTCGCGCGAAGTTCCTGTTGCCGTGCAGAAGGCGATGGACGAGGCGCGTCGTAAGCTGACCAAGATCAATCTGAAGAATGGTACGGTTCACCATACCGTGGTGGGCCGCCATGGGGCTTCGAAAGTCATGATTCAGCCGGCTCCGGAAGGTACGGGCATTATCGCTGGCGGCGCCATGCGTGCCGTGTTCGATGTCATGGGGGTGACGAACATCGTGTGCAAATCGCACGGTTCCAATAATCCCTACAACATCGTGCGGGCGACCATCAATGGCCTGTTGCAGGTCAATACGCCGTCGTTTATCGCTGCCAAGCGTGGCAAGACCGTTGAGGAAATCCAGGGGTAAGTCATGGCGGACAAGAAAATCAAAGTAACGCTCGTGAAGAGCATTATCGGCACCAAAGAGTCGCATCGCGCGACGGTGCGTGGTCTCGGACTGCGTCGTCTGAACAGTTCTTCTGTTCTCGAAGATACTCCGGCAGTGCGTGGCATGATCAACAAGATTGCATACCTCGTGAAGTGTGAGGGCTAAGATGAAACTTAATACAATTCAGCCTGCTGAGGGTGCGAAGCACGCCAAGCGTCGTGTCGGTCGGGGTATCGGTTCCGGTTTGGGAAAAACGGCCGGACGTGGACACAAGGGGCAGAAATCTCGCGCCGGTGGTTTTCACAAGGTCGGTTTCGAGGGTGGCCAGATGCCGTTGCAGCGTCGTTTGCCGAAGCGCGGTTTCGTTTCGTTGACCAACGCGCGCAACGTCGAAGTGCGTTTGTCGGAAATCAACGATCTGCCGGTCGACGAGATCGACCTGCTGGTGCTCAAACAGGCCAATCTGATCTCGCAGCATGCGTTGTCGGCCAAGGTTGTTCTCTCGGGCGATATCTCGCGCAAGGTGGCTCTCAAAGGAGTCGGTGCCACCAAAGGGGCCAAGGCTGCCATCGAAGCGGCTGGCGGCAGTGTCGCGGAATAACCAACAAAAACGGTGATGTTTCTTGGCAACTAGTTCAACTCAGATCGGCAAGGGCGGGAAGTATGGCGACTTGAAGCGTCGTCTGTTCTTTCTGCTTGGGGCTTTGGTCGTGTACCGAATCGGAGCGCATATTCCGGTTCCCGGGATCGATCCGCATGTGCTGAGTGAATTGTTCAGCAAGCAGCAGGGCGGCATCCTGGGCATGTTCAACATGTTTTCCGGTGGTGCGCTGAAGCGGTTTACGATTTTTGCCTTGGGCATCATGCCCTATATTTCGTCGTCGATCATCATGCAACTGATGTCGCACGCCAGCCCTCAGCTTGAATCGCTCAAGAAGGAAGGCGAGGCCGGGCGACGCAAGATCACTCAGTATACCCGCTATGGTACGGTTCTCCTGGCGTTGTTTCAGGGTATCGGCATTGCCATTGCGGTGGAAGCGCAGCCCGGACTGGTTACCGATCCGGGGATGATGTTCCGCTTCGTCACGGTAACTACCCTGTTGACCGGCACCATGTTCCTGATGTGGTTGGGTGAGCAGATTACCGAGCGCGGTCTGGGCAACGGTATTTCGATCATCATCTTCTCCGGGATCGCTGCCGGTTTGCCTAGTGCCATCGGTGGCCTGCTTGAACTGGTGCGGACGGGAGCCATGCATCCGCTGACGGCGCTGTTCATTACCGTGCTGGTCGGACTGGTCACCGCATTTGTCGTGTTTATCGAGCGAGGACAACGCAAGATTCTGGTGAACTACGCCAAGCGTCAGGTGGGCAACAAGATTTACGGCGGACAGAGCTCGCATCTGCCGCTCAAACTGAACATGTCGGGCGTTATTCCGCCGATTTTTGCCTCGTCGATCATTCTGTTCCCGGCGACCATTGCCGGTATGTTCGGGGCGAGTGATTCGATGCACTGGCTGAAGGATATTGCCGGGGCGCTGTCGCCTGGACAGCCTATTTACGTCATGTTGTATGCGGCGGCGATCCTCTTCTTTTGCTTCTTTTATACAGCGCTGGTCTTCAATTCGAAGGAAACGGCCGAGAACCTGAAGAAGAGCGGTGCGTTTGTTCCGGGGATTCGTCCGGGGGAGCAGACCTCACGATACATTGACAAAATCTTGATGCGTCTGACTCTGGTCGGGGCGGTGTACATCACCCTGGTGTGCTTGTTGCCTGAATTTATGATCCTGAAGTGGAACGTGCCGTTCTACTTTGGCGGTACCTCGCTGTTGATTATTGTAGTGGTGACCATGGACTTCATGACGCAGCTTCAGGCGTATGCCATGTCGCACCAGTACGAAGGGCTTTTGAAGAAAGCGAACTTTAAAAGTTCTGGGTTGGCCAAATAAGGATGGCTAAGGAAGATTTGATCGAAATGCAGGGCGAGGTGGTTGAAAACCTCCCCAATGCAACGTTCAGGGTAAAGCTTGAGAACGGTCATATCGTACACGGTTTTATTTCCGGCAAGATGCGCATGCATTACATCCGCATCCTGCCTGGCGACAAGGTAACCGTTCAGATGACGCCGTACGATTTGAGTCGTGCGCGCATCGTCTTCCGTGCCAAGTAAGAATCTCTACGCAGTAGATGTAATCAGGCAAAAGGCTGGCTGCGCCGGATGCCGAAAAAATAGGAGTTAAACATGAAAGTGCTGGCATCTGTTAAGCGCATCTGCCGCAACTGCAAAATTGTTCGGCGCCATGGCATTGTGCGCGTGATCTGTTCCGATCCGCGTCACAAGCAGCGTCAGGGTTGATCGTCGAGGCCTGTTTCATTGAGTCCTCGTTCGATTGAAGATATAATCATTAGTTTCGCATATTTGGGGTGAATCGATGGCCCGCATCGCAGGGGTAAATATACCCAACCACCAGCATGCCGAAATCGCGCTTACGGCGATTTACGGCATTGGCCGCAGCCGTGCACAGAAAATCTGTGATGCTGTCGGGGTTGCACGTTCAGCAAAAATGAAAGACCTGACGGAAGCCGAAATGGATCGCTTGCGCGACGAAGTCGGCAAGTTTACCGTCGAGGGCGATCTGCGCCGTGAAGTTACGATGAGCATCAAGCGCCTGATGGATCTTGGCTGCTATCGTGGTCTTCGTCATCGCAAGGGCTTGCCGTGTCGTGGCCAGCGTACGCGTACCAATGCACGTACCCGCAAGGGTCCGCGCAAAGCCATCGCTGGCAAGAAATAAAAGGACCTGATCATGGCCAAGACTGCAACGAAAGTTCGCAAGAAAGTCAAAAAGAACGTCGCGGAGGGCATTGCCCATATTCACGCTTCGTTCAACAACACCATTATTACGATCACCGACCGCCAGGGCAACGCTCTGTCGTGGGCGACTTCCGGTGGCGCCGGCTTCAAGGGCTCGCGCAAAAGTACTCCGTTTGCCGCTCAGGTGGCAGCCGAGGCTGCCGGCAAGGTGGCTGTGGAGTGTGGCGTGAAGAATCTCGAAGTTCGCATCAAGGGGCCCGGCCCCGGTCGCGAGTCTTCGGTTCGCGCGTTGAATGCGCTCGGGATGAAAATCACGGCGATTACCGACGTGACCCCGATTCCGCACAATGGCTGCCGCCCGTCCAAAAAGCGTCGGATTTAAGGAGAAAGACAAGTGGCTCGTAATCTCGATCCGAAGTGCCGTCAGTGCCGTCGTGAAGGCGAAAAACTGTTCCTCAAGGGTGAAAAGTGCTATAGCGACAAGTGCGCCATTGAGCGCCGTTCGTATGCTCCGGGGCAGCACGGCCAGAAGTCCGGACAGCGTTTGTCCGACTACGGCGTTCATCTGCGCGAAAAGCAGAAGATCCGTCGCATCTATGGCGTTCTCGAAGGGCAATTCCGCAAGGTCTACAAGGAAGCTGATCGTCGCAAGGGCGTGACCGGCGAAAACCTCCTGCAGCTGCTGGAATCGCGTCTCGATACGGTGGCTTACCGCATGGGTTTTGCCGCCTCGCGTTCCGAGTCGCGGCAGGTCGTTCGTCACAATGGCGTGCTGGTTAACGGTCGTCGTGTGAATATTCCGTCCTTCCAGGTTCGTCCGGGCGACGTTATCGAAGTGGCCGAAAAAGCCAAGAACCAACTGCGCGTCAAGGCTGCTCTTGAAGCCGCCGAGTCGCGTGGTTTCCCGGAATGGGTTGAAGTGGACGCCAAGGCCGCCAAGGGAACATTCAAGGCGCGTCCGGAGCGTAGCGAGTTGCCGCCGTCGATTAACGAAGGCCTCGTCATCGAATTGTATTCGAAGTAATCGCGGCTCCGCTTGACTGAACCAGGCAAAGGACAAGATATGCAAAGCAGTGGACTTTTAAAACCGCGCATTATCGATGTACAGAGCTTGTCGCCAGTGCACGCCAAGGTGGTCATGGAACCCTTTGAGCGCGGTTATGGCCACACTCTGGGCAATGCATTGCGCCGCATCCTTCTGTCGTCGATGCCAGGTTATGCCCCCACCGAGGTGAGCATAGATGGTGTACTCCACGAGTACTCGACGATCGATGGTGTGCAGGAGGATGTCGTTGATATTCTTCTGAACCTCAAGGGTATTGTGTTCAAGCTGCACAACCGCGACGAAGTCGTCCTGCAATTGAGCAAGGAAGGCGAAGGCGTGGTGCGTGCCAAGGACATCGTCGTTTCGCATGATGTCGAGATCATCAATCCGGATCATGTGATTGCGCATCTCTCTTCGGGTGGCAAGCTGGCCATGGAGCTGAAGGTTGAAAAAGGGCGTGGTTATGTCCCTGGCAACATGCGTCAGATTGCCGATGGTGGCAAGAGTATCGGTAACCTGGTGCTCGACGCGTCCTTCAGCCCGGTGCGCCGGGTCAGCTACTTCGTCGAAAGCGCACGTGTCGAGCAGCGTACAGACCTTGACAAGCTGATCATGGAGATCGAGACGAACGGTGTCATCGAGCCGGAGGAAGCCATTCGCATGGCTGCCCGCCTGCTGATGGAACAGCTCTCTGTTTTCGCCGATCTGGAAGGAACGACGTTGCCGGTCGAGCATCAGAAAGCCGTGCAAGTCGATCCCCTGCTGTTGCGCCCGGTGGACGATCTCGAACTGACCGTTCGTTCGGCCAACTGCCTGAAGGCGGAAAGCATCTACTACATCGGCGACCTGATTCAGCGCACGGAAAATGAGTTGCTCAAGACTCCCAATCTGGGTCGCAAGTCGCTTAACGAAATCAAGGAAGTGTTGGCCGTTCGCGGCTTGACGCTGGGCATGAAGCTTGAAAACTGGCCTCCGGCCGGGCTTGAAAAATAAGCTGCCCGGACAAGAATAGGAAGGAATAGATATGCGTCACCGTTTGGGACTTCGTAAACTCAACCGTACCAGTTCGCACCGTCTGGCGATGCTGCGTAACATGGCCGTTTCCCTGCTGCGGCACGAAACGATCAAGACCACCGTGCCGAAGGCGAAGGAACTTCGCCGTGTGGTGGAGCCGATCATCACCTTGGGCAAGAAGCCGAGTCTGGCCAACCGCCGTCTGGCTTTCGATCGTTTGCGCGATCGCGAGATCGTGGTCAAGCTGTTCGACGAAATCGGGCCGCGTTATGCGGCACGCAACGGCGGCTACCTGCGTATCCTCAAGTGCGGTTTCCGCGTCGGCGACAATGCGCCGATGGCGCTGGTTTCCATGCTTGATCAGCCGGAGGTCGCCGAGGTTGCCGAAGCGGCCTGACGTGCTGTGGCCTGAAAAAGCCGGACGGATGTCCGGCTTTTTTTTGCCCCGCGTTTGGTACGGCAACACAGGCCCGGCGATCGTGCTATGTTGTGCGCAAGAGGCGCAGGTCCGGGGGCAAGTGACCGCTGCTGTGAGGAAAGGAGAGATCGATGAGCGAGGAATGTCCGGTGATGGCGCAACCGGCCGATCGGCAGCCGACGCTGCGCGTCGTGCCCATGCCGTCGGATGCCAATCAGCACGGCGACATTTTTGGCGGCTGGATTATGGCGCAAGTCGATATTGCCGGCGCCGTCGAGGCTATGCGGCGGGCGCGTGGGCGGGTGGCCACCGTGTCGGTCGATTCGTTTGCCTTCAAACAGCCGGTGTATGTGGGGGATATCGTCAGCCTGTTCGCACGCATTGTGGCGACGGGGCGTACCTCGATTCGTGTCGACGTGGAAGTGTATGCCGAACGCAATCCGCTACGCCCGGTGATTGTCAAGGTGACTGAAGCTGTGCTGACCTACGTGGCGATCGACGCGCAGGGCGCCAAGCGGCCATTGCCCGAGCTGACGGCGTGAGATTTTGGCGCAGCGCAGGATAGCCACGATGCGCGGCAAGGCAGAGCCGCCACTGTCTGGCATAATACCGGCAGACATTCTGAGATACGAGTGACGGATGGAATTCGAGCTTTGGGCTAATCTGGGCTGGCGGGAAGGCTTGTGGGCGGTCAGTGCCCTGCTGGCGGTGTATGTCCTCGTGATTTTTTTGCGTATGCGCCGTCTGCGCCAGGAGCGGGCGCTGGCTTTTCCGTTGACCCCGGTTGCCACGCAGTCGGCGGTGGCGGCCTATGCAGCGGTGCAGGAAGCCCCGCCTGCCGTGGCTTTGTCCGAAACGAAAGAACCGCTGGGCGCGCCGGAATTCCAGTTTCCCTGGAACGAGCCGCCGTGCGAGGTGGCGGTAAACGATGAGACTTTGCGCCGGCTGGAATCGGAATTGACGCAATTGCGCAAGGAGGTGGGCGGTTTACGTGCCGAGGTGCTGCTCCTGCGCGAAGCGCTGCAGCGGGCACCGGGCAAGACCGGCGTCGCGCAGCAGATTTCGCCGCAATACAGCGAGGCCGTGCAACTTGCGGGGCACGGCCGCGCGGCGGGAGAAATTTCTCAGCAGTGCGGTATTTCGCGCGCCGAAGCCGAGTTGGTGGTGGCGCTTGTGAAGAACCGCGCAAATTGACCGGGACGGGGATTTTTCAGGGGGAGACAATGGCCACGATGCACAACGGGAGCAGCGCAAGCCATGACGAACTGTCGCAAATCAAACGCAAATTGATCTGGCGCATGGTTGTGGCGGGAATGATGATTGTCGGTCTGCTCGGTGGTCTGGCGCTGTTCGATCATCTGGGTACGCAAATGGAAACCGAGTCGCCTGCGCCGGCGTTCAGCGAACCGGTGCCCGTGCCGAAGAAGAATCTCACGCAGCCGGTGACGCCGCTGGAAGCCGCTCCGGAAGCAAAGGACGAGAAAAAGCCGGAGAACGACAAGGCTGCACCGGAAGCGAGTGCCTTGCCGATAGACAATGCGGCGCCCGCCGTCGAACCGCCACCGCGTCCGGAAGTGGCGGCGCAGCCGGTTCTGCCGCGCGCGACCCAACCGATGGCGCGCCTGCTGACCCGCCCTGTGACGTCTGCAGGAGGGCGTTCGTCCGAGATGCGCAGCGGGGTGAGCACTTCGCCCGCCGCGCGTAGTGAAGCGAGCGCCCCTTCTTCGGCAACGCCTCCCGCGCCAGCCCCGGTTCCGGCGCGCCTGCTCTCCGGTTATGCGTTGCAGGCCGGCGTGTTCTCCGACACCCGGCGAGCCGAGGAACTGCATGCCCGCCTGACTCTGGCGGGCATTCCGTCGAGTATCGAAGCGCGGGTTCAGGTCGGGCCGTTCAAAAGCAAGAAAGAAGCAGAGAGCGCGCGCGAAAAAATGAAGTCGCTCGGCATCGAGGCGGTATTGTTGCCGCCCAGAGGCAGTACGCGCTGAACACTCGCCGGCAGATCGGAGCGAGTACTCACGCGGGAAGAGTACAGATGAAAATTCATATCACGAGGTTATCTCATGAGCAAGAGCGTCATTTCTACCGCCGCTGCCCCGGCAGCGATCGGCACTTATTCGCAGGCAGTCAGGGTTGGCGATACCGTCTATCTCTCCGGCCAGATCGGGCTTGACCCGGCAAGCATGCAGATGGTCGAGGGCATCGATGCGCAGATCGTGCGCGTGTTCGAGAATCTGAAAGCGGTGGCCGAGGCGGCGGGCGGTTCGCTGGCCGAGGTGGTGAAACTGAACGTCTATCTGACCGATCTGGCGCATTTTGCCAAGGTCAATGAAACGATGGCCGCTTACTTTGCCCAGCCGTTTCCGGCGCGTGCGGCGGTTGGCGTGGCGGCGCTGCCGCGCGGTGCTTTGGTTGAGGCCGACGGCGTTCTGGTGCTGGCGCAAGGCTGACGCTGTCGCGGTGGTGTCTGAACGGCTTGCCATGCGACAGAGCAAAGGGCGGCGACAAGGGTCGTGGAGCGGCCCGTCGGCGTCGGAGGCCTGATGTCCTGGGAGCAGGTGATCGATGCGCCGCCAGCGCTGAAGGCGAAGTTGCGCAAACTGGGGCTGCTGCGCGTCGCCGACCTGCTGCTGCATCTGCCGCTGCGTTATGAGGATGAGACCGTACTGACCGCCGTCGCCGATGCCGGTGCGTGCGCTCCGGTGCAGCTTGAAGTGTGGGTGCACGATGTCGCCGTGCAATATCGTCCGCGTCGGCAACTGGTGGTGCGCGTGGCCGACGCCAGCGGCGAGCTGACGCTGCGCTTTCTTAATTTTTACGCCAGCCAGACGCAGCAGCTCGAGCGGGCGCGCGATGAGGATCGCAAGCTGCGTGTCTTCGGCGAGGTGCGGCGCGGCTTTTTGGGCGATGAGATGGTGCACCCGCGTTATCGCCTGGTTGCGGAGGGCGAGCCCTTGCCGGCGGCGCTGACGCCGGTTTATCCGACGACGGTTGGTGTGTCGCAAAACGCCTTGCGCAAGCTGATCGCACCGCTTTTGCCGCTCTGCAAGGTGGCCGACGATAGGGCAGAGACCGTCCCGCATGGCGAAAACGATCTGCCGGGCTTTTTCGCCGCCCTGCGTTTTCTGCACGCCCCGCCGCCCGGTGCGCCGCTCCTTGCCCTGCAGGAGCGCACACATCCGGCCTGGCGACGCATCAAATTCGACGAAGTGCTGGCGCAACAACTGTCCTTGCGTCGCGCCTATCTGGCCCGGCGGCAGAAGGGGGCGCCGGAGCTCAAGGCGAGCGGTCAGCTTGCCCGGCAACTGCTTGCCGCTTTGCCTTTTGGCCTGACTGGTGCACAGCAGCGGGTCGTCCAGGAAATCAGTCACGATCTGGCGCAGGGGCATCCCATGCAGCGCCTGTTGCAGGGTGATGTCGGCAGTGGCAAGACCATCGTCGCCGCACTGGCGGCGTGTCAGGCGATTGAAGCCGGGTATCAGGCGGCCTTCATGGCGCCGACCGAAATTCTCGCCGAACAGCACTATCTCAAACTGCGCGCCTGGCTTGAGCCGCTCGGCATCGAAGTGGCCTGGCTTGCGGGCAGCCAGAAGAAAGCAGCGCGACAGGCCATGAGCCAACAGGTGGCCAGTAGCGCGCAGCTGGTCGTTGGCACGCATGCGCTGATTCAGGAAAGCGTTGATTTTGCCCGTCTCGGCCTGGCCATTATCGACGAGCAGCACCGCTTCGGCGTGGCGCAGCGGCTCGAGTTGCGCAAGAAAGGGGAAAAATCCCGTCCGCCGCATCAACTGATGATGTCGGCTACCCCGATCCCGCGTACGCTGGCCATGAGTTACTACGCCGACCTTGATGTCTCGGTTCTCGATGAGTTGCCACCGGGGCGCACGCCGATCAGAACCAAGCTACTGTCCGACAGTCGCCGCGACGAAGTGATCGCTCGCGTGCGGGAAGCAGTGCTCGGAGGCCGCCAGGTCTATTGGGTTTGCCCGCTGATTGAAGAGTCGGAGAAGCTGCAATTGCAAACCGCGCTCGACACCCATGCGGCGCTGGCCCACGAGCTTGCCGAACTGCGGATTGGTCTGGTGCATGGTCGCCTCAAGAGCGACGAAAAAGCCGCGACGATGGCCGCCTTTGTAGCCGGAGAGATCGACGTGCTGGTAGCGACGACCGTTATTGAAGTCGGCGTCGACGTCCCCAATGCCAGCCTGATGGTCATCGAACATGCCGAACGCTTTGGCCTCTCGCAGTTGCACCAGTTGCGTGGCCGGGTTGGTCGGGGCGCGCACGATTCGGTGTGCGTCCTGCTTTATCAGAAGCCGCTCTCGGAAACCGCGCGGGCACGGCTGAAAATCATTTACGAAAACACCGACGGCTTTGAAATTGCCCGGCAGGATCTGCATCTGCGAGGCCCCGGCGAGTTTATTGGCAGTCGCCAGTCCGGCGTGCCGCTGCTACGCTACGCCGATCTGGAGGCGGATGCCGATTTGGTCGAGGCGGCGCGTACGGTGGCCGAACGCCTGCTACAGCAGGCGCCCGAGAT
>CAYTWY010000038.1:0-15531 GCA_964440925.1 uncultured Propionivibrio sp.
ATTTCGCCGTTGTCCTCGACATAAAAGCGCGCGCTCGCTTCCAGGTCGGTCAGGCTGCTCGGGTTGGGGAGCTCGATGTCGAAGAAACGTCCGACCCATGAGCGGATTTCCTGCGTCGGAGCCACCAGGTCGACCCAGATCGGCTTCAGGCATTTCAAATCGTACGGGGTGTTGATGGAAATCTGGCTGAGCCGGCCGTTGCGCAACTCGAAGGCCGAAACGGTTGTCTTTTCGTTGCGCAAATGACTGTCGCAAATGAGATCCTGGCGGATTTCGTCGGAAAGGATCTCAAGAATCGGTTCGCCGCGCTCTTCGCGCACCTTGTTCCAGACCAGCAGCCGTTCTTCCGGATCGAGCGCCTCGATGATGCTGGCGATCTCCGATAACGGCAGATGTTCGAGCAGGGCGCGCAATTCATCCAGGGACTGTTGGTTTTCCGCCGCGTCTTCGCTGTCGTGGCGGACGTTCTCCGGATCGTTCTGGGGACGGTGTCTGGCCAGCAATTCCTGTACGCAGGTCAGATTGCCCAGAATTTTTTTTTCTTCGCTCATCGAGTGTGCCCCCTGTTATGCCGTATCGCGAACAGGCCGGCATTCTAGCACCCGGCGTCGGAGTCTTGCCTCAGGGAATTTGCGCTCCGGGCATGCGTGCGAGAATGACTTCGGCCTTGGCCGCCAGTCCCGGCGCCGAGCGATGGCGGTCGTAGAAGCGCGGGCTGGGTACCATGCCGGCGAGCAGGGCGGCCTGTTCGGGACTGAGCCGGGATGCGCCAACGCCGAAATAATGGCGTGCGGCCGCTTCGGCGCCGAACACGCCGTTGCCCCATTCGATGACGTTAAGGTAGACCTCGAAAATGCGCCGCTTGCTCCATACGGTTTCGATCATCAGCGTGATGACCGCCTCCTGTGCCTTGCGCCAGGGGGTCTTTTGCGGCGAAAGGAGGAGATTCTTGGCCAGCTGCTGCGAAATGGTCGATCCGCCGGCAACGATCTTGCCGCGTTGCCGATTTTTTTCCATGGCTTTCTGGATGCCTTCCCAGTCGAAGCCTTCGTGGTGAACGAACAGATCGTCTTCGGAAACGATCAGCGCGCGTTTGAGGTGCGGTGAGATGTGCGCGTAGTCGACCCATTGTTTTTTCAGGACTGCCTTCGGGTCGCCGGCCTGCAGTTCGTTCAGGCGAATGTCCATGAAATGCGTCGTGCGCGGGTCGACCCAGTTCCACCATAGAATCCAGACGAAGAGCCACAGCTGGTAGAGCAGAAGCAAACCGATGCTGGCCAGCAAAAGGCGTTTGAATCCGCGTGCGATCCAGAGCATGTCTAGGGCACCGAAGTTTCAAGCTGGCTGCCGCGAGTGAAATTCCAGGTGCGCGTAATTTCCAGGATCTCGAAGTCGCGGGCAATGTTCGGCGGAAACTCGGCATACGGCGCGGCCATGTTGACGATGCGGCGGGCTGCGTCGTCGAGAAGGCGATGTCCGGACGAGCGGTGGATTTCGATCCGGTCGACGCTGCCGTCGCTCTTGATCCTGACGGATAACACCAGCGTGCCGTAGAGCTTTCCTTTCGCCTTTTCGGGATAGTTGAGCGTTCCCACGCGCTCGACCTTGAGGCGCCAGTTTTCGGCATACTGCGCAAAGCGATATTCTTCGGCACGGGTGCCGAGCTGTTTGGTGCGCGGACGCTTGTTGTACTCGTTGATGCCGCGCGCGATTTCGCCTTCCAGACGCGCCATGGCCAGAGCGGTACTGGCCAGGTCGCGCCCGCTGACCTGTGGCGCCGGCTCAGGCTGGGCTTCCTTGCCCGGAAGCGGAAGCACGGGTTTTTGCTGGTTGTGAGCCTGCGTCAGCAGGCGCTGTTGGCGGGCTTCCAGTTCGCGCACGCGTTTTTTTGCCTGTTCCAGCTCTTGTCCGTGCTTTTCCCGCTGCGTTGCCGGTAGCGGCGTCTTGAGCCGCCGATCCTGATCGGTGTTGCCGCCGCCGTCGAGGTTGGTTTGCGCCAGCGCCTGGGCAAGTTTCGGTTTGCGTGCCGATTTGCTGTTGACGAGGATGATTTCCATCGCCTTGTCGGTGAAGGCCCGCGAGGGATCCGGGAAACCGAAATTGAGGACGAGCAGTACGGCGTGCAGGAGCAGCGAAACGCTCAAGGCGATGAGCAGGTTTCTCTCGGCGCGCGTTGCCGTACGAACTTTTTGGCGCAGGCTGTTCACCTCAGTCAATGACCTCCATCGCCTCTTCGTCGGCGGCCGCGATCGCCATTTCGTCGAGGGTCCCCAGGTAACGGCAACCCAGTTCCAGCGTCAGCGGATCGATCAGGTCGATGCTCAGGCGGATACGGCTTCCCGGCTTCAGTTCGGGGGCCGAGGATATCCGTTGCATGATCGGCAGATGATCGAGTTTGGCCAGATTTTCGCGCCGGACACTTGCCGCGATGGCGGGTACGTTTTCCTGCCGCAGCCAGCGCAGACACCAGTAGCGTTCCATGTTGCGCTGGAATTCGGCGTATGCGGCGTAGGTCAGATCAAAGTCGCGCAGGGCGGCAAACAGGCGGTCCGACCTGGCCTTGAAATGCGGCGTTTCTCCGTTCAGGCAGGCGATGAGTTGCCATTGATTGAGCAGGTCGACATAGCGCCGCAAGGGTGACGAGGACCAGGCATACTGGGCGACGCCCAGGCCTTCGTGCGGCAGCGGCGAGGTGGTCATGCGCACCTTGCCGGCGGTCTGTGCGCGATAGATGGCGGCAATGCCTTTTTCGGCCAGCAGGCCGCCCCAGGTGCTGTTGGCGACGATCATCAGCTCGGCGACCAGCTTGTCGAGGGGGCTGCCACGTTTGCGTTCGCTGATGGTGACGCGGCAGTTCTCGGCGTCGGACAGGTCACCCGCGATGGTGAAATTGTAGTCGTTGATGCCCTGCACGGCGGAGGGTTTGCCGCGCCGGCCTTCGCAGGCGTTGACGAGCTGCCACAGGGTTTTCAGTTCCTGAGCGAAGGGAAATTCGGCCAGGCCGGCGGCGAGACTGTGTTCGTTGAACAGCGGTTCGATGTCGTGATGGCGCAGGTTGGCGGCAATCGGCACGATTTCGAGGCGTGATTCGTGCGCGGTGATTTCGAATTCCGGGCTGACCGTCAGATACAGGGAGAGCGCCGGGCAGTCGCGGCCGGCAGCCAGGGTGAAATTCTCGACCACCGTTTGCGGCAGCATGGTGATTTTGTTGCCCGGCATATAGACGGTCGAGAGGCGGCTGCGTGCCATGTCGTCGAGCGGTGATCCGGGGTGAATGGCCAGCGCCGGGGCGGCGATATGAATGCCGACGCGCCAGCCCAGTCCGGGCAATGTTTCGAGCGAGAAGGCGTCGTCGATTTCGGTCGTTGCCGCGTCGTCGATGGAAAAGGCCTGTACATTGGCGTGTGGCAGGCCGTCGGGCGTGGCCGGGAGGGCGAAGGTGGGAAAATCCGTCCCTTGCGGAAAATATTCGCGCAGAAAACGCCGGAAATGATAGTCGTGCGCCGAGCCGATGGCGCCGCAGCGATCGAGGAGCTGCGTAGGCGATAGCCCGGTCTGTGCACAGGCGGCTTCCAGTGCCTTGGTCTCGATGTGGTTGCGATCCGGTTTGTAGAGCAACTGGTCGAGCAGGGGCGTAAATTCGGGCGGCAGGGTGAACTTTTCCAGTTCGCCGACCATGCGCTCGATGGTCAGGGCTTGCTGGCGCTTCTTTTCCAGACCGGCGAGCGCGGCGGCGAGTATCTCGGGCGGCGCCTTGCGGAAACGCCCCTTGCCCTTGCGGTGGAAATAGACCGGCGCGCCATGCAGGGCGAGAAGCAATGCCGCCGCTTCGCGCGCGCAGGCCTTGTGCCCGAAGTATTCGTCGGCAAATTCGGCAAACGGGAATTCGCCGTCGCCGGCGCATTCCCAGAGGAACTGGGCATCCATTTCACCGGCGAGTTGTTCGGCCAGAGGAAGCAGTTCTCCCGGCGCCGGCTCCTGATAGCGCAACAGGACATTCGTCGCCTTGATCTTGGCGCGTTTCCCCGTGACCATTTCGACCTGCAGCGAGGCGTCATTGTCGGCCAGGACGGTGGCGGTTTTGAAGGCGCCGTCTTCTTCGAACAGGACATGCATCGGCAGGATTATAACCGGCAAAATTCAAGCAGTTGCGGCAAGATTTCGGGGAAATGGGCAAAGCCGTGATTGCCCCCTTCCAGGACGACCTGGCGGCAGCCGGCGTAGCGATTCACGGCCTGGCGGTAATCGAGCACTTCATCGCCGGTTTCGAGCAGCAGCAAATAGCGTTCCGCGCAGAGCGTTGGTGGATCAAGCGCGCGCAATTGCGCGACGTGATCGGCGGTAAATTCAAATGGGGCGCCGCCGTGCAACGGCGTTTGCGTACCAAGGAATTCGTCCGGCGGGACCGCGGCAATGACGGCGGGATTGATCAGCACGGCACGCAGGGCGTGTTTTTCAGCCAGCGCCGTGGCATAGAAGCCGCCCAGTGAGCTGCCGACCAGCGTCAGTTGTTGCGGGTAGTGGTTGATAAGGCTTTCGGCCTGGGCGATGGCCTCGTCCGGAACGGGCGAAAGGGCGGGGCAAAACAGCCGCTCGCCTTGTCCGCGGGCGCGCATTTCCGCCGCCAACAGACGGGTTTTCCACGACGCTGGCGATGAGCGGAAGCCGTGCAGGTAGAGTATTCCCGCGTTCATTGGCCGGTCCAGGCGACCAGATCGAACTGCCAGGTGAGCAGGACGATGAGACCAAAAGCGATGCGATACCAGGCAAAAAAGGTGAAGTCGTGCGTGCTGATGTAGCGCAGCAATCCGCGTACGGCCCAGAAGGCGGAAACGAAGGCGGCGAGGAAACCGACGGCCCACATGCCCAGATCGTCGGCGCTGAGCAGCGCGCGCTCCTTGTACAACTGATAAAAACTGGCCAGCAGCAGGGTTGGAATGGCGAGAAAAAAGGAAAATTCGGTGGCGGCGCGGCGCGACAGGCCGAGGAAAAGCCCGCCGATGATGGTGGCGCCCGAGCGCGAGGTGCCAGGAATCAGCGCCAGCGCCTGAGCCAGACCAAGCTTGAAGGCGTCGGACAGCGAGAGATCGTCCGGGGTTTCGATGCGGATGCGGTGTTTGCGGCGCTCGGCCCACAGGATGAATAGGCCGCCGACGATGAAGGCGGCGGCGACGACCGGTGCGTTGAACAGGTGTGCCTTGATGGTCTTGCCACAAAACAGGCCGATTATGGCCAGAGGCAGGAAGGCGGCGGCGAGGTTGAGTACGAAGCGCCGGGCGCCTTCTTCCTTGCCCAGGCCGAGAAGCACGGCGGCAATCTTGGCGCGATATTCCCAGCAAACGGCGAGAATGGCACCGGACTGGATGACGATCTCGAACAGTTTGCCGCGTTCGTCGTTGAAGCCGAGCAGGTCGCCGGCGAGGATCAGGTGGCCGGTCGAGGAGACGGGGAGAAACTCGGTAAGACCCTCGATCAGGCCGAGAATCAGGGATTTCAGGAGAAGCAAGGCATCCACGGCGGAAACTTCCGAAAAAGGCGGATTCTAGCAGGCTGTGGCACAGCGCAAGGGCACGGCCAGGGGCCGATGGGTATCCGGGATACGCGGAGCCCGCATCGGCGCGAATGAACGGCCGGCAAAGGCCGGGTTATACGGGGAAGTGCGCGAAATTTTGCCCCGTGGCGGCCTGCACACCGAGCCAGGCCGTGCTGCTCAGATCGAGCTGCTTTTTGTTGTGGCTTAGGAGTTCGATGGGGACGTGGGTGAAGATATCATGCTGTTGCCCGATGACCAGGCCGGTTTTTCCGGCCATGGCGGCGTGCACGGCGTTGCGGGCATAAAAATCGCAAAGGATGGCGTCTTCGGCGCTGGCCGGTACGCTACGGATCATGTAACTGGGGTCGAAGTAACGCATGCTGAAAGGAACGTTTTCCGCCTTGAAATACGCCGTGATGCGGTCACGCAGGAAGGTTCCGATGTCCTTCAGGCGCAGATTGCCGGAAGCGTCGCGGTCGTTTTCTTCGGCGCCCATCAGGTGCTGTCCGGCGCCTTCGGCGACCAGAATGACGGCGTGTGCGCGGTCGATGACACGTTTCTTCAGCGCCGCGAGGAAGCCGTTTTCTCCGTCAAGGACGAAAGGCACTTCGGGTACCAGGGTGAAATTGACATCCTGGCTGGAGATGGTCGCGCCGGCAGCGATGAATCCGGCGTGGCGCCCCATGATCTTGACCAGCGAGATGCCGTTCAGCACGCTGTGCGCTTCGGTGTGCGCGCAACTGATGACTTTGGTGGCTTCTTCGACGGCGGTGAGGTAGCCGAAGGTGCGCGAGACGAAGGGGACGTCGTTGTCGATGGTCTTTGGAATACCGACGACAGCGAGCGCGTGTCCGCGCGATTTGGCTTCGTGAAACAGCTCGGCCCCGCCGCGTTGCGTGCCGTCGCCGCCGATGACGAAGAGAATGTCGATTTTACGGCGGATCAGGTTGTCTACGGCCACACTGACATCGACCGGGCCACGCGAGGTGTTGAGCGCCGATCCACCTTCCTTGTGGATGTTTTCGACGAATTCCGGAGTGAGCGGAATCGGCTCCTTGCCGCGCCAGGGGTCGAGTCCCTGATAGCCGTCGATGAAACCGAGAATTTCACGTACGCCGTAACCGTGATGCAGCTGCAGGACGAGGGAGCGGATGACGTTATTCAGGCCGGGACACAGGCCGCCGCAGGTAACGATCCCGGCGCGCGTTTTTTTGGTATCGAAGAACAGTTTTTCGCGCGGCCCCGCCACTTCGAACAGGAGGTCTTCGCCGGGCGGTGTTTTTGTTCCAGAAATGACGTTGAACAGGACGCGGGCGTCGTCGCTGACGTGATAGGGCAGGGGCGAGGGATAGCGTGCTTCGCCAAGAACGGTGATATTCATGATCATGATGAATGCGGACTCGAAAGTGATGCCAACGGCGAGAGTATTACCGAGGCCGGCGCCCGGGTCAAACGGATTCGCGCGTAAAGCGAGGCGGGGTCGGCGATATGCGCCGGTTGCGGGAGTAAAATGTCAGCCATGAAAAAAACGAGCAAACGGAAATGCTGGGCGTGGTTGTTTCTGCTGCTGAGTGGCGCGGCCTCGGCGGCATGGGTTGAAGTCGGTGAGTTCGACGACGGAATGCGGGTTTATGTCGACAAAGGCAGCGCGCGGAGAACGGCGGGCGTTGCGCAGGTCTTGCATCTGGTGCGCTGGGGGGAGGTGCAGGAGGACCCTGGTCAGCCGCCCTATCGCTCGACCGTCGTGCGTACGGCGTACGATTGTTCCGGCAAGCGCGAGCGCTATTTGGCGTCGATTTCCTATAGTGGAGCGATGGGCGATGGGGTTCGGGTTGCTGCCGACGACCGCGAGGCCGAGTCGTGGTGCTCGATCTCGGAAGATTCTCTCGAAGAACGGTTGTGGCGCGTAGCCTGCGCGGGCGAATAGGCGCCGCTGCCGGAAGAGGGGCTTCTGCCCCTTTTTTAGCGGCAGAGGCCGTGCTTTTTTTCTTGCGAAAGCACGGTTCGTGCGGGCGAAAACAAATTCTTCGCTTCCCCTTGGCAAACGGTGAAAAACCATCTATATTGCACACGTGTGCAGTAATCCACTTCCCTTGATCATCAACATCCTGCCGGTCGTGTCCGTACCGGCGCAAATGACTGGAGTCAAATAGCATGGCAACGATACGTTTAACGATGGCGCAGGCGCTGGTGCGTTATTTGATAGCGCAGCGTGTGGAAACCGAAAACGGCGTCGAACCGCTGTTCGGTGGCATGTGGTCGATTTTCGGTCACGGCAATGTGACGGCTCTGGGCGAAGCGCTCTATGCGGTGCGTGACAAATTCCCGACCTATCGCGGGCACAACGAGCAGGGTATGGCGCTGGCAGCGACCGCGTACGCCAAGGCGCATTTCCGCCGCCGCATGATGGCGGTGACGACCTCGATCGGTCCGGGCTCGAACAACCTCGTGACGGCGGCGGCGACGGCGCACGTCAACCGCTTGCCGATGTTGCTGCTGCCGGGCGATGTTTTCATGTCGCGGGCGCCGGATCCGGTGTTGCAGCAGGTGGAAGATTTTCATCATGCGGACGTTTCGGCGGCCGACTGCTTGCGTCCCGTGTCGCGCTATTTTGACCGTATCGTATCGCCGCACCAGTTGCTGACGGCGTTGCCGCGCGCTATTGCCTATCTGACCGATCCGGCGCTGTGTGGCCCGGTGACCCTGGCTTTGCCGCAGGATGTGCAGGCGATTGCTGTCGATTGGCCGGAAGAATTTTTTGCCGAGCGCGTGGTTCGTTTCCGTCAGCCGCCGGCCGAGCAGGCCGAGATCGATGCGGTGGTGGAGATCATCCGCAAGGCCAAGAATCCGATGATCGTTTCCGGCGGTGGCGTGCTGTACAGCCAGGGCGGTTGTCAGGCGCTGAAGGCTTTTGCCGAGGCGCATCAGATTCCGGTGGGCGAGACCCAGGCCGGCAAGAGCGTTCTGGCTTGGGATCATCCGCTGCTTTCCGGTTCGGTGGGGGTGACGGGTTCTCCGGCGGCGAATGCGCTGGCAGCCGAATCCGATGTGGTGATTGCGGTGGGTACGCGCCTGCAGGATTTCACGACCGGTTCGCATTCCCTGTTTGCGCGGGCCAGGCTGGTGTCGATCAATGTCAATACCTTTGATGCCATCAAGTGGGGTGGGGTCAGTGTGCAGGCCGATGCGACGCTGGCGCTGCAAGCCCTGACCAAGGCGCTCGGTTCGTGGCGTTCGGAGCCCGCCTGGGCCGAGAAGAGCGTGCGTTTGAACGACGCGTGGAGAAAATCGGTGGCGGAAATCGTCGTGACTTCGCGCGCTGCGTTGCCGACCTATGCTGAAGTGATCGGCGCCGTTCAGGCTTCGTCGGCGACCTCGGCGGAGAAAGATATTGCTGTCTGCGCCGCCGGCACCTTGCCGGCCGAGTTGCACAAACTGTGGCGCGCCAGCACGCCGGGCGGCTATCACATGGAATACGGCTATTCGTGCATGGGCTACGAAGTGGCCGGTGGGCTGGGGGCCAAAATGGCCAAGCCGGACAGCGAAGTGATCGTGCTGGTGGGTGATGGCAGCTACCTGATGCTGAACAACGAGTTGGCGACTTCGGTGATGCTCGGCCAGAAGATCATCGTCGTGGTGCTCGACAACTTCGGTTACGCCTGTATCACCCGCCTGCAACGTTCGGTCGGTGGGGCGCCATTCAACAACATGATCGAAGATTGTCTGCAGGGCCCGGACGGCGCGCCGAAGATCGACTTCGAAATGAATGCGCGCTCGCTGGGTGCCGATGCCGAAACCGTCAAGACGGTGGAAGAGCTGAAGGCGGCGATGGGTCGGGCGCGCGCTTCGAAGCGCTCCTATCTGATCAGCATGGTGATCGACGGGCCGCAATCGACGCCGGAAGGCGGTTGCTGGTGGGAAGTCGGTGTGCCGGAAGTCTCCGAGCGAGCCGAAGTGCGTGCTGCACGCGAGAAGTTCGAAGTCAGCAAGAAACAGCAGCGCGTCTGAATGAATTGACCAAGTCATTAATTTAAAACGAGAGGAATAGAAAATGAGCAAGCTGGATGTCCGCATCGGGATCAACCCCATTTCCTGGTCCAACGACGACCTTCCCCAACTGGGCGGACACATTCCGCTGGAAACCTGCCTTTCCGAAGGTTCCGAAATTGGTTACAAGGGCTTTGAACTGGGCAACAAATTCCCGAAGGATCCCGCCGCTTTGCGTAACAAGGTTGCCGAGTACGGTGCGGTCGTTGTTTCCGGCTGGTATTCGGGTCGTCTGGCCGAAGGCACGCTCGAAGCCGAGATCGAAGCGGTGCAGGAACACATGAAGAAGCTGGTGTTCAACGGCTGCAAGGTAATGGTCTATGGCGAAGTGGCTGGCTCGATCCAGGGTGAGCAGACGACGCCGTTGTCGCGGCGTCCGAAGTTTACCGAGCGGGCCCAGTGGGAAGCCTATGCCAAGCGCCTTGACGCTTTTGGCGCCTACCTCAAGAGTCAGGGCATTACGCTGGCCTACCATCACCACATGGGCGCGTACTGCGAGAGCACGCAGGACCTCGATACACTGATGTCGCTGACCAGCGACAACGTGGGTCTGCTCTTCGATACCGGCCATATCACCTTTGCTGGTGGCGATGCCCTGGCCGAGCTGAAAAAGCATATCAAGCGCGTCGTGCACGTGCACTGCAAGGATGTGCGCAAGGCCGTCATGGAAAAAGTCCGTGCCAGCGACGAGAGCTTCCTGAATTCGGTTCTGGCCGGGGTGTTTACCGTTCCCGGCGACGGCATGATCAACTTCGAACCGATTCTGCAGGTGTTGGCTGACAACAACTATAGCGGCTGGCTGGTGGTCGAGGCCGAGCAGGATCCGGCTATGGCGCCGAGCTACGAGTATGCGAAGAAGGGACATGATTACCTGCTCGCATTGGTCAACAAGATCAACGGCTAGGACTGGGGGCGGATATGAGCAAGTTGCTGGTTAAGGGGCGCCCGGGCAAGGAAATTGCCTCGGTAACCCCCGAGTCTGCTGGCTGGGGCTATGTCGGCTTCGCCGCTTATCGCCTGGCGGCAGGTGAGACGCTCGACTGGAGCGATGCCAAGCGTGAGGCCTGTGTCGTGGTTCTGACCGGAACGGCGCGAATCAAGGCGGGCGATCTGGATGCCGGCGAACTCGGCAAGCGGGTGTCGGTTTTCGACGACATGGCGCCCGGTGCTGTTTATGCGCCGAACAATTGCCCGGTGAAGGTTGTTGCCGTGACCGATTGCGAAATCGCCATTGCGCATGCGCCAGGCTTTGGTACGTATCCGGCGCGGGTCATCGCCGAAAAGGATATCCGCCGTTCAGTGCGGGGTGAGGGAACCAACCAGCGCTTCGTGACCGATATTCTGCCGGGCGATCAGCCGGCCGACAGTCTGTTGGTGGTGGAAGTGGTGACGCCGTCGAGCCATTCGTCGAGCTACCCTCCCCACAAGCACGATACCGACAACCTGCCGGTGGAGAGCAATCTCGAGGAAACCTATTTCCACAAGATCGAGCCGTCGCAGGGCTATGTCTTCCAGCGGGTCTATACCGACGACCGCAGTCTGGACGAGGCCTTGGCTGCCGAAAACAACGATGTGGTTCTAGTTCCCCGGGGTTATCACCCGGTGACCGTGCCACATGGCTATCGTTCGTACTATTTCAACGTAATGGCCGGCGAGAAGCGCAACTGGGTATTCAAGAACGATCCGGTGCACGAGTGGATCATCAAAAAGTAGTTCTGTAGCGGACGTCCGGCCGAGGTAGGCCGGACGGTGTTGGTTGAAGAGAAAGGGCGGTGCATATGTACGAAGTTCAACATTTCATCAACGGCGCGACCACGGTCGGCGTCTCGAAGCGCACGTCGGATATTATCGATCCTTCGCGCGGGTCGGTGATCGGTAAGGTCTATCTGGGGTCGCGTGATGATGTTGATGCCGCCGTTGCCGCAGCCAAAGCGGCGTTGCCGGGCTGGATAAAAACCACGCCGCTGCGCCGCTCGCGCATTCTCAACCGCTTCCGCGACCTGCTCGAACAAAATGCCGATCGCCTGGCCGAACTGATTTCCGAAGAACACGGCAAGGTGCACGGCGATGCCATGGGCGAGGTGATGCGCGGGATCGAGGTGGTCGAATTCGCGCTGGGCATTCCGCATCTGCTCAAAGGTGAAGTAACCGAAAACGTCGGTACCAGTGTCGACTCGCACTCGCTGCGTCAACCGCTGGGCGTGGTGGCGGGGGTTACGCCGTTCAATTTCCCCACTATGGTGCCGATGTGGATGTTCCCGGTGGCGCTGGCGTGTGGCAATACCTTTGTGCTCAAACCGTCCGAACGCGACCCGTCGGCGGCAAACGTGCTGGCGCAATTGCTGATCGAGGCCGGTTTGCCGAAAGGGGTGTTCAACGTCGTGCATGGTGACAAAGAGTCGGTCGACGCGTTGCTGGACCACCCCGATGTGCAGGCGATCAGTTTCGTCGGCTCCACCCCGATCGCCCGCTATATTTACGAGCGGGCCTGTGCGGTAGGGAAACGGGCGCAAGCGTTGGGTGGGGCGAAAAACCACATGGTGGTGATGCCCGATGCCGACCTCGATCTGACGGCGGACGCGCTGATGGGTGCCGCTTACGGGGCGGCGGGAGAGCGCTGCATGGCGATTTCGGTGGTGCTGGCCGTGGGCGAGAAAACGGCTGATGCGCTGGTCGAGAAGCTGTTGCCGCGCATCAAGGCGCTCAAGGTCGGCCCGGGCAGTGATCGCAGCTCGGAAATGGGGCCGCTGGTCAGTGCCGCGCACCGTGCCAAGGTGCTTGGCTATATCGACCAGGGCGTCGCCGAGGGCGCCGAGATTCTGGTCGATGGGCGTGGTTATACGGTGGCCGGCCATTCCGATGGCTACTGGGTGGGCGCGACTCTGTTCGATCGGGTCACGCCCGAGATGACGATTTACAAGGAAGAAATCTTTGGACCGGTGCTGGCGATTGTGCGTGTGCCGGATTATGCAACAGCGGCCAAACTCGTTGACGACCATGAGTACGGCAACGGAGCCGCCATCTTTACCCGTGATGGCGATACGGCACGTAACTTCAGCCACCATGCGCAGATCGGCATGATCGGTGTGAATGTCCCTATCCCTGTGCCGATGGCTTTCCATAGCTTCGGGGGCTGGAAAGCATCGCTCTTCGGTGATCATCACATGCATGGTCCGGAAGGGGTACGGTTCTATACCAAGCTCAAAACGATCACCACGCGCTGGCCGACCGGCATGCGCAGCGGTGCCGACTTCGTGATGCCCACGATGAAGTAGCCCTGTCGGCCGTTTCCAGGAAGGACAAATTTGCCGGTGTAGTGCATGCACCGGCAAAGAATAAAGGGTCAAGCATGCGCAAATGCGATGCTTCAGGATGGTTTTTTTAAGTTTTTTAATTGGAGGAAAGAAAGATGGCGCAAATCAAGCGTTTGAAGTTCTGTATTAACAATGAGTGGCGTGAGTCCGCAACCAGCAAGTACATGCCGGTGATGAACCCGAGCCTGGGCGTGCAAATCGCCGAAACCCCCTGCTGTACGCAAGCTGAAGTCGACGAAGCGGTCGCGGCGGCGGCGGCGGCTTTCCCGGGCTGGTCGAGTACCCCGATTCCGCGCCGCATTCAGCTGATGTTCCGTTTCAAGGCGCTGCTTGACAAGAACCTCGACGATCTGGCTACGCTGCTGGCGACCGAAATGGGCAAAACGATTGGCGAAGCCAAGGGTGACGTGCTCAAGGCGATCGAAGTGGTTGAATGCGCCTGTGCTTCGCACTACCTGATGCAGGGCGATACCTGCATGAATGTGGCGAATGGTTACGATACGGTTTCCTATCGCGAGCCGCTCGGTGTTTTTGTTGGCATTGCTCCGTACAACTTCCCGGCCATGATTCCGATGGGCTGGATGCTGCCTTTCTGCATCACCACCGGTAATACTTTTGTCCTGAAGGCGGCGTCGATGGTTCCGCAGACCTCGATGCGCATGCTCGAACTGTTGATTGAAGCTGGTATGCCGAAGGGCGTGGTTAACTTCGTGACCTGTACGCGCGTCGAAGCTGACTCGCTGCTGACCAATCCGCTCGTCAAGGGCATCACTTTCGTTGGTTCGACTGCGGTTGCTCTGCACATCTACAAGACCGCTGCCGGTGCCGGCAAGCGCGTGCAGGCTCTGGGCGAAGCGAAGAACCACGCCCTGGTGCTCGAAGACTGTGTGCTCGAACGCGCGGTCTCCGGTATCATCAACTCGACCTATGGCTGTGCCGGTCAGCGTTGCATGGCTTTGCCGGTCGTCGTTGTCCAGGATTCGATCGCCGACGAGTTTGTTGCCCTGCTCAAGAAGAAGGCCATGGAACTGAAGCTGGGCGCGGCCTATGCCCCCGATACCCAGTTGGGCCCCTTGGTTTCGACCGCCCAGAAGGAATCGGTCGAGAAGGCCATCGCGCGTGGTGTGCAGGAAGGCGCCACGCTGGTGCTCGACGGCCGCAATGCCAAGGTTCCGGGCTGCGAGAACGGCTATTTCGTCGGCGCGACGATTTTCGACAACGTGAAGCCGGAGCACTCCATCGGTAACGAAGAAATCTTCGGGCCAGTGACTTGTGTTAAGCGCGTCAAGGACTTCGAAGAAGGTCTGGCGCTCATGAACGCCAATCCTTTCGCCAACGGTTCGTGCATCTACACGAGTTCCGGTCGCCACGCGCGTGAATTCGCCAAGCGGACGCATGGCGGCATGGTCGGCGTGAACGTCGGTATTCCGGTTCCGTTCTCGATCTTCCCGTTCGCCGGCCACAAGGATTCGTTCTTCGGCGATCTGCACACCATGGGCAAGGATGGCGTCGCTTTCTTCACCGAAACCAAGACCGTGACCTCGGTGTGGTTCTCCGAAGAAGACTCGAAGAAGAAGGTCAGCACCTGGGACGGCACGCTGACCCGCGAGTAATCGGCGAGAGCCTGAATTTGTCGTTGTAAAAAGAATGCTTCGGAACGGTCCTTTGGCCGTTCCGAAGTCGTATTAACCAGTCACTCTTAGCAAAATAGGACGAAGAATCATGACTATCAAAATGGCAGTTATCGGAGCGGGTCGTATCGGCCAGATCCATGCGTCCAACGTGGCGCGCAATCCTGCGGTTAGCCTGGTCGGTGTTGCCGACGCTATTCCCGAGCCGGCGGCCAAGCTGGCAGCGGAACTGGGCGCTTCCGTGGTGACCGTCGAGCAGATTTTCGCCGACAAGAGCGTCGATGCCGTGATTATCGGCTCTTCCACCGACACGCATGCCGATCTGATTCAGCGTGCGGCGGCGGCTGGCAAACACATCTTCTGTGAAAAGCCGGTTGACCTTGATCTGACCCGCGCGCGCGAGTGCGAGAAGGTGGTCAAGGCTTCGGGCAAGGCTTGCCTGATCGGGTTTCAGCGTCGTTTCGACCCGACCTTCGCGGCGCTCAAGACGCGCATCGAGAACGGCGAAATCGGCCAGCTGGAAGCGCTGTCGGTGATCAGCCGCGATCCGGGTGCTCCCCCTGTCGGCTATCTGCAGCGTTCGGGCGGCATTTTCAAGGACATGCTGATTCACGATTTCGATATCTTCCGCTGGATTTTTGGTGAGGAAGCCGAAAGCGTTTATGCGACGGGTAGTGCGCTGACCGATCCGAAAATCGCCAGCGAAGCCAACGATGCCGACACCACGGCCGTGACGATTCGTACCGTGACCGGCAAGCTGGCGCAGATCCACACCTCGCGCCGTGCGGCCTATGGTTATGACCAGCGCTTTGAAGTGCTCGGTTCCAAGGGCATGCTGCAAGCCGGGAACCATCGTCCGACCGAAGTGGTTGCTTACGGCTCCGATGTGGTGTCCGTTGATAAGCCGGAACACTTCTTCCTGCAGCGCTACGAGAGAGCCTACCGTATCGAGCTCGATCACTTCGTGGCGGTGATCGGTGGTCACGAGAAGTCGCGTGTTGGCATC
>CAYTWY010000039.1:0-15328 GCA_964440925.1 uncultured Propionivibrio sp.
CACCATGACAAAAGAATCGTTCACCCCTTTCACTACTTATTCAGTGTTTCCCTAGGCTTTTCCAGCATGGATTTTCTCAATCTGAGCGTCGAACAGTCGGCCAACTCAGGGCAAATTCCAACCAGGGTCGATATCGTCACCGCGCTGCACGCCTGCGACACCGCCACCGACGACGCCATCCGCTTCGCTCTCGACAAACAGGCGCACTTCATCGTGCTAGTGCCATGCTGCCAGGCCGAGGTCGCCGCCCTTCTGCGCCAGAACAAGAACGCGGCCTTTTCCAGAACAGCACTCTCCGAACTCTGGCGCCATCCCCTGCACACGCGCGAATTCGGCAGCCAGATCACCAACGCCCTGCGCTGCCTGCAACTGGAAACCCACGGTTACCAGGTGACGGTGACCGAACTCGTCGGTTGGGAACATTCGATGAAGAACGAACTGATCCTCGCCCGGAAAACCGGCCAGATTCGCCACAACGCCGCCGCGCGGCTGGAAGAAATCCTGCATCAACTCGGTCTGGAGGCGTTGCGCGAACGCTTCCGGTAAACGGCAAGGCGGGCGAAAGAAGCGCACACCGGCGTTGCGCCCCGCCCGCCGCCGATCCTATGCCGTGGTATTGATGCGCTGGCCGACGAGTTGCCCGCTGCTATTAACGACCGGCGCTGGCGCCTCATTGCGCTGACGCTCGGCGGCTTCCGTCTCGCTGGCCGCTTTCTGCGCTTCCGGACGCACAGTCTTCGGCGTCTGCTGCGCGCCCTGCCGTTCCACCGGCAACTCCTGTTCGCGTGCCCGCGCCCGCAAGTCGGCCGCCGAAGCGGTCAGCGCGGTCGAATACGCAGTCGTTGCTACCGAACCCACATCCATGACGATCTCCTCCTTGGCCGAAAAAAAACGCCTTCCGACACCGCAAGCATAGCGCATGGCCGTGCCTTTTTCCGGGAAAAAACAGGCCGCCAACAAGCCCAGGAAGCAATCGCCGCAAATCGGGTTTATCATGGAGCCTCCTGCCTTTTCGACCTGACAAAGGAGCGCCGATGAAAACCGCCACTACCCGCCATACCGCCCTATGCCCGATTCTTCTTGCTCTGACCGTCATCGGTCTTGCCGGAGCCGCACAGGCCGGCGAAATGCCCAAACGCAAGGCCGGCCTGTGGGAAATCAATCTGCACATGCAGGGCGCCCCGTCGATGGGGCCAATGCAACAATGCATCGACCGAAACACGGATAACATCATGCAGCAGAAGGCGAAGAACAACAAACAGGAATGCAGCGTCATGGACGTCAGCACGTCCGGAGGCAAGGTAACGGTTCACAGCGTCTGCAAGGTGGACGGATCTACGGCGACCAGTGACGGGTTTTTTGAAGGCTCCTTCGACAGCAACTATCGCGGCGCACTAAAAACCCGCTTCAATCCGCCACTACACGGCATGAGCGAATCGAACCTGACGCAGGAAGCGCGCTGGCTCGGTCCCTGCAAACCGGGCCAGAAACCAGGCGATGTCATTATGCCCAGCATGGGCGGCATGAACCTTGGCGAAATGATGAAAGATCCGAAGATGCAGGAAATGATGCGCCGCCAGCAAGGGCGCTAAGGCAGAGGCCGGCTAAGTCCGCGTATCGAGGTCGGCCTGGCGCCGGCCTTGTGCGATGGCTAGGCGCAGGATTCGCGTTGCCCATTGTGGGTCGCTCTGGCCGCAAATTGCCGAAACCACAGCCACGCCCCGGGCGCCGGCGGCAAGCAAGGGAGCACAGTTGCCGGCATCAATCCCGCCGATGGCCACCACCGGCAAGCGCGTTCCGGCAACCAGTTCGGCAAACAGGGACATACCGGTCGGCGGCGCCGCATCGGCTTTGCTGGCGGTCGGAAATACCGGCCCGATGCCGAGATAATCAACCCCCGGCGGCACCTTCGCCAGTTCCGCGGCCGATGAAACGGAAAGGCCGAGAATCTTCCGCGACCCGATGAGGCGGCGTGTTTCCTCGACCGGCAAATCGTTCTGTCCGATATGCACCCCATCCGCATCGACGGCAAGCGCCACATCGACGTGGTCGTTGATGATCAGAGGAACGCCGAGCGGTGCAAGTTCGCCCTTCAGCGCCTGGGCGAGCGCTACCCACTGCTTTTTTTTCCATTGCGGCGCGCGCAGCTGCACAACCGTCACCCCGCTTTCCGCCGCCAGACGGGCGGTGCGCAACAGCTGCGCGGCGCCGCCGCACAAATCCGGATCGAGCACCAGATACAAGCTCAGATCGACGGGTTGCGGACATTTCAGAGGCATGCGCCCTCCGCACGCAAGGCTTCCGGCGACAGCGCATACAGGGCATCAAGATATTGCGCCTTGAAAGAACCGGGGCCACGACAGGCCAGCGCCCCCCGCGCGCCACACACCCCGGCCAGGGCACAAGCCGCCGCCACTGCGCGCAGACGATCCGGCGCCTGGGCGGTAAAAGCGGCAACCAGCGCGGAAAGCGCGCAACCCGTGCCAACCACGCGCGTCATCAGCGCATCCCCCCAGGGCGTCGCCCAGGTCGTCCGCCCGTCGGTAATGTAATCGGTGGCGCCGGTCACCGCCACCACCGCGCCGCACGCCCGCGCCAGCCGTTCGGCCGCCTCGACGGCAGCATCGGAACCTGCCGTACTATCCACCCCGCGTCCGATGCCGGAAAATCCGGCCAAGGCGAGAATTTCCGAGGCATTGCCACGAATGGCCGCCGGCCTTTGGGTAAGAAATTCGCGACATGCCTGCGTCCGATAATCAAGAACACCAACGGCAACCGGATCGAGCGTCCACGGCACGCCGGCGCGGTTGGCCGCGTCTACGGCACGCTTCATCGCCGCCAGGCGTACCGGATACAGCGTCCCGACATTGATCAGCAAGGCACCGGAAATTGCCGCGAAATCGGCCACTTCCTCATCGGCGACGATCATCGCCGGCGACGCGCCAACCGCCAACAGGACATTGGCGCTGATTTCCTGCACCACTTCGTTGGTCAGCAGGTGCACCAGAGGATTCGTGGCACGCAGTCGCGCCAGCTCACTGGCGACGAGATCAAGGGAAAAGGTCTGTGCCATGCTTCAAACCCATATAAAAACCGCCCATCGCGAGAAGACACAGCAGGTGGCTGGCGTCCGCCAAGCTCAGGGGCGCGACAAATCGATTATTTTCTTCAGATCGTAATCCTTGTGCCCGCCAACTAGGCGCACCAGTTCGGCCATACGATCGCCCAGGGTCGGGCGTTCGACGCGATAGAGCAGCCCGACCGGCACCTTGCCCTCGCGGGTCGCCTGATTGACCACATGCATGGCCGCATCGCGATCGGTAACATCGTGTTCGGCCGGCACCTCCAGCCCGATACTCTTGAAATACTTGGCATCGTCGATCTCGTTGAAGCTCGGACAGTGCGACAGCACGTTGATGAAGGAAAAGCCGCGGTGTTCCATGCCGGCCTTGATCAGCAAGGCCGTCATCTTGACGTTGGTGGCAATCGACTGCCCGACGAAGCTCGCACCGTAGGACAGCATGTACAACACCGGATCGAGCGGTTCCTCGACACCGCCGTAGGGCGTCGTATAGGCCTTCATCTGGCTGCGCGAAGTCGGCGATACCTGCCCCTTGGTCAAACCAAAAATATGATTATCCATCAGCACGTAGGTCATGTTCGGATTCTTGCGCGCCAGATGCGGCATGTGTCCGCCGCCAATGGAAAACCCGTCACCATCGCCACCGGTGACCAGAATCGCCAGATCCGGGCGTACCAGATGCGTACCGGTAGCCACCGCCCCGGCGCGGCCGTGCAGCGTGTGCATCTTGTAGGAACGGACGAAATACGGCAGCCGAGAAGAACAGCCGATACCGGAGATATTGACGAGATAGGTCGGATCGACGCCGACATCGGCCAGCGCCTTGATCAGGCCGGTCAACACGCCGTGATGCCCGCAACCCGGACACCAGAAAGGCGTCACATCGTCCTTGTAGTCGCGCGTATGCAGTTCGACCTTGTGCAAATGTTGCTGGGAGGAACAGTTCGTGCAGTTCATGCCAACATCTCCTTGACCTTCTTGACCAGCATTGCCGGGGTAAACGGCAAGCCGCCGCAAAGGGTATAGGACTCCGGACGCAAGCTCGTCTCGGCGCGCACGAAGTGCGCCAGCTGTCCCTGCCAATTGACTTCCGGCAGCAGCAGCTGCTTGCAGCGCGCAGCGAAAGCCTCGTACTGATCGGCTGGAACCGGCCACAGCAGCTTGGGATAAAAGCCCTTCACCGCATAACCTTCCGCCCGCAGACGCATGACTGCCTCACGCACCACGCCGATGGTGCTGCCCCAGGCAATGATGCCCAGATCGGCCTCTGCTTCGGCATCGCCGTCGACCTCCACCGGCGGCACATCGGCCGCCACTCCGGCAAGCTTGCGGAAACGCTTGGCCTGCATGGCCTCGTGGTTGGCGGGAGAATAATTGGGCGCGCCCGATTCGTTGTGCTCAAGCCCCGTCGCAATGTGCATGCCACCCGGCGTTCCCGGATCGCACATCGGCGAAATGCCATCGTCGGTAAAGGCATAGCGGCGGTACTCACCCTCGCCATCCCAGCGCTTGCGTTCCAGCGTCGGGTAATTTTCCGGATCAGGATAAGGCATGGACTGGGTCGAGAAAGCCAGCGAGCCGTCGGAGAGCAAAATCACCGGCATCTGATACTTCTCGGCCAGATTGAACGCTGTCACAGTCAGGCCGACGCAGTCGCTCACATTCTCGACGGAAAGGACGATGCGCGCCGAGTCGCCGTGCGAACCATGCACGGAGAGAAACAGATCGGATTGCTCATGCTTTGTCGGCAGCCCTGTCGACGGGCCACCGCGCTGGACGTTCACCACCACGCACGGTGTCTCGCTCATGAACGCCATACCCAGCATTTCGCTCATCAGCGCCAGCCCCGGGCCGGAAGTCGCGGTCATGGCTTTCTTGCCGGCATACGAGGCGCCGACCACCTGCGAAACCGAAGCGATCTCGTCCTCGGCCTGAATCAGGGTGCCGCCGCGCTTGGGCAAATGCCGCGCCACATACTTGGCAATCTCGGTCGCCGGCGTAATCGGATACGCAGCAAAGAAATCCAGCCCGGCAATCAGCGCCCCCAGACCGATCGCCTCGTTGCCCGACATGACAATGCTATCGCCGATTTTCTGCGCCGCCGCCACACGCCACGGATCGAGCTTGGGCAGCGCCGCCGCCAGCTCCTGGCCGCGCGCGAATGCTTCCAGGTTGCCAGCCACGGCACGCTCGCCCTTGCGGGCGAATTTCCCGGCCAGCACTTCGCGCAACGAATCGGCAGGGATATCGAACAACTGCGATAGGGCGCCGAGCGCCACCATGTTCTTGGCCTTCGGCATGCCCATTTCCTTGGCGACATGCGTCATCGGAATAGGGTAAGCAAAAACGCCATCCGGAATATCGGGCTCGAAATCGCCGCCAGGACAGTCATAGACAAAAGCGACGCCAGGGCGCAGGAAAGGTCGGTTGATCTCGTACGCTTCACCGTTGAAGGCGCACAGCACGTCGAAAAAGTCGCCCTGGTTGTAAATCGACTGCACGCTGGTGCGTGTCTGGTACATGGCGTAGCCGCCTTTGACCTCGGCCGGAAAAGTCTTGAAGGTATAAACCTCCAGCCCGGCCCGCGCGCAGGCCCGGGTAATGAAATCGCCGGCGGAGATGATACCCTCGCCGCCTTCGCCGGCCAGCCGGATGATCAGGTCGTCCTTCGTTCTAAAACCGCTCATACCTTCCTCGTGCCACGCCCCGCCCCTCACGGAGCACCCAAAAGAAATCCGCCGCCAAAACCCCGCCGGACACACTAACCCAGTCAAACAAAAGCGCGCATCATACGCGAGTCTGAACTCCTTGTCACGCAAGACTTTGCCGGGATTTGGCAAAAAATGACAGAAGCACAAAACCCGGGGTTTTACAGCCTTAAAATCGTCGGCCTGCAAGACAGTAAACAAGAGACGATCCAGGCATTACATTCGGGGCACCAATAAGGACGGCACTTCCAGAGCACCTCAAAACGCGGCGACCCCGCCCTGAAGCGCCCCGTATCCGATCAGAAGTGTAGTGCCCGACTGTCGCAGGCGAGCGCGGCTTCGTGGACAACTTCGGAAAGCGTCGGGTGGGCGTGGCAGATGCGTGCCAGATCTTCACTCGAGGCGCCGAACTCCATCGCCACCACGGCTTCGGAAATCAGCTCGGAGGCATTGGCTCCGATGATGTGTACGCCGAGAATCCGGTCACTGTGGGCATCGGCAAGCATTTTGACGAAGCCGCCGGTCTCGCCCATGCCCAGTGCGCGCCCGTTGGCAGCGAAAGGAATTTTTCCGATTTTGTAGGCCACGCCATCGGCCTTGAGTTGCTGCTCGGTCTTGCCAACCCAGGCGATCTCGGGGTGGGTGTACAGCACCCAGGGAATGGTGTCGAAATTGCAGTGTCCGGCCTGCCCGGCCATGATCTCGGCCACCATCACCGCCTCGTCCATCGCCTTGTGCGCCAACATCGGCCCGGAAACCACGTCGCCCACCGCCCACACGCCGGGTAGGTTGGTGCGACACTGCGCGTCGACATCGATGCGGCCACGCTCGTCGAGCCTGAGCCCGACCGCCTCGGCATTCAGCCCGGCGGTATTCGGGAGGCGGCCAACCGAGACGATCAGGCGGTCGGCTTCGAGTTTCTGCGCGCCGCCGGCCGTGTCGGTATAGGCAATGGAAACGCCTTTCTTGCTCGCTCTGACCTCGCCGAGAGTCACACCGATCTGGATATTCAGCCCCTGACGCCGGAAGATCCGCGCCGCTTCCTTGGCGACGTCGACATCGGCGACGGAGAGGAATTCGGGCAAGGCTTCGAGCAGGGTGACTTCAGCGCCGAGACGCTTCCAGACACTGCCCATTTCCAGTCCGATCACCCCGGCACCGATGATCGCCAGCCGCTTCGGCACGGCGTCGATATCCAGTGCACCAACGTTGTCGCAGATCAGCGTGTTATCGACCGGCACGCCCGGCAGATGGCGCGCCTGCGAACCGGTGGCGATGATCACTTGCGCCACCTCAAGTACGGTCTCGCCGACCTTGAGCTGCCAGCCGTCTGGCGTCTGCCCGACAAAGGACCCCAGACCATTGAGCAACGTGACCTTGTTTTTCTTGAACAGGCCTTTGATGCCGGTCGTCAGCTGTTTGACTATGGTGTTCTTGCGCCCGATCATGGTCGGCACATCAATCGTCGGCGTCCCGACCGTAATGCCCTGTGCGGCAAAGCCATGCCCGGCCTCTTCGAACAGCTGCGAGGTATGCAGCAGCGCCTTGGATGGTATGCAGCCGACATTAAGGCAGGTACCGCCCAGACGCGGCTCACCTTTCGGGTCGGCATAGGCGTTCACTTCACAGCAAGCGACGCTAAAACCCAGCTGCGCAGCGCGGATGGCCGCGACATAGCCGCCTGGACCACCACCAATGACTAACACGTCAAATTGACTGGACATTGAAACTCCTTAACTCACCACAGAGACACAGCGGCACAGAGTTTTCAAAGCAAAACCCTCCTGCCTCACGCGCTCCTGATCAATCGATAATCATGCATTGTTTTTCGAATCTCGTTTTTCTCTCTGTGTCTCTGTGGTGAATGATTTTCACAGCCAAAGAAACAGACCATCAACCACAGAGACACAGAGGCACAGAGTTTTCAAAGCAAAGCCCTCTTGCCTCCCGCTCTCCTGATCAATCGAAATAGCCATTCATCAATTGGTCAGCATGGATAAAATTTTCGCATCTCGTTTTTCTCTCTGTGTCTCTGTGTCTCTGTGTCTCTGTGGTTAATGATTTTAGACTCCGAGCAGCAGGCGCGCCGGATCCTCCAGCGTTTCCTTGATCCTGACGAGACCGAGTACCGCTTCGCGCCCATCGATGAGGCGATGGTCGTAAGAGAGCGCAAGGTAATTCATCGGCCGGATGACAATCTGGCCATCTTCGACTACCGGTCGATCCTGCGTCGCATGCACGCCGAAAATCGCCGATTGCGGCGGATTGATGATCGGTGTCGACAGCATCGAACCAAAAACACCGCCGTTGGAAATCGAGAACGTTCCGCCGCTCAGTTCCTGCAGCGACAGTTTGCCATCGCGCGCTTTCTGGCCAAACTCGCTGATCTTCTTCTCGATTTCCGCCAGACTCAGCTGATCGGCATCGCGCAAAATCGGCACCACCAGACCGCGCGGACTTCCGACCGCGATGCCGATGTCGATATAGCCGTGATAGACGATGTCGTTACCGTCAACCGAAGCATTGAGAATCGGGAAATTCTGTAGTGCCGCCACAGCCGCCTTGACGAAGAATCCCATGAGACCCAGACGCACGCCATGCGTTTTCTCGAACCTCTCGCCGTACTGCTGGCGCAATGCCAGAACCGGCGCCATATTCACTTCGTTGAAGGTAGTCAGGATAACATTGGTCGATTGCGACTGTTGCAGACGCTCGGCCACCCGGGCGCGTAAACGCGACATCGGCACGCGCTGCTCCGGACGCTCATCCACCGTCATCACCGCCGGCGCCATCAACGACTCGCCCCCCCCCTTCTCCGAAGTAGCAACAGAGGGCGCCTCCGGGGTATTCGCAGGTGCCGCAGCGAGCGCATCGCCCTTGGTGATGCGCCCACCACGTCCGCTCCCGGCAACGCCCGCTGCCGAAATACCCTTTTCGGCAAGAATCCGGCGCGCCGCCGGCATGACGGGAGCAGCCTCCACAGTCGGCGAAAAACACGCCTCCTTCTCGGCCTGCGGCGCAGGCAGGGCATCCGGCATAGGCGCGCGCACATCGATCCGGGCAATCACTTCCCCGGCAACTACCGGAGCACCGTTGCCTTTCAGAATTTCGACCAGCACGCCGTGGACCGGCGCGGGAAGCTCCAGAATCACCTTGTCGGTTTCGATATCGATCAGGCTTTCGTCCTGGCGCACCGACTCGCCAACCTTCTTGTACCAACTAACCAGCGTTGCTTCGGCAACCGATTCGGACAGTTGCGGAACCTTGACATCAATCATCATGACCTCTCCGATTCAGGCAATTTGTACGCCCCGATCTCGTCCAAAGCAGACGCGATCAGCGCCTTTTGCTGGGCAAGGTG
Organism: uncultured Propionivibrio sp.; assembly: GCA_964440925.1. Lineage (GTDB taxonomy): Bacteria > Pseudomonadota > Gammaproteobacteria > Burkholderiales > Rhodocyclaceae > Propionivibrio. Next base: position 9,152 of record CAYTWY010000039.1, read on the forward strand.
TTTGCTGAGATAGCCGACGGCGGGCGAAGGCGAAGCCGGTCGCGAAACAAGCAACAGCTTCTGACCGGCATTGAATGCGCGATCAAGATACTGGCGCGAGGCCATCCAGTACCAGGCACCCTGATTGCGCGGCTCTTCCTGACACCAGACGATTTCCCTGGCGTGCGGATATTTGCTCAGCTCGGCTTTGAATTCCTTTTGCGGGAAGGGATACAACTGCTCCAGACGAACGATGGCGATCTGCGTGAAGTTCTTCGCCCGGCGCGCAGCCAGAAGTTCGTAATAAACTTTCCCCGAGCAAAAGACGACCCGCGAAATCTTTTGCGCATCCATCGGGTCGACTTCGCCGATCACTGGCTGGAAACGCCCCTTGCTGATCTCATCGAGGGTAGACACCGCCTCCTTGTGGCGCAGCAGGGACTTCGGAGTGAACACGATGAGCGGTTTGCGCTGCTTGCGGATCGCCTGCCGGCGCAGCATGTGAAAGATCTGTGCCGGCGTCGACGGCTGGCAGACTTCCATGTTCATTTCCGCGCACAACTGCATGAAGCGCTCGATGCGCGCCGAGGAGTGCTCCGGCCCCTGCCCCTCGTAACCGTGCGGCAACAGCAGAACCAGGCCGCAAGCGCGGCCCCACTTGGTTTCGCCCGAGGCAATGAACTGGTCGATGACGACCTGCGCGCCATTGACGAAATCGCCGAACTGCGCTTCCCAGACCACCAGATCAAAGGGGTTGGCGGTAGCGTATCCATATTCGAAAGCCAGCACCGCCTCTTCCGACAATACCGAATCGAAACACTGGAAACACGCCTGTTTTTCCTGCAGGTTGGCCAGCGGATAATAGGTACCCTCGTCCCAGCGCTCACGCTTCTGATCATGCAGAGCGGCATGTCGATGAAAGAAGGTACTGCGCCCGACATCCTCGCCGGAAATCCGCACGCCATAACCGGAAACGAGAAGCGAGGCATAGGCCAGGTTCTCTGCCATTCCCCAGTCAAAGGGAATACTGCCCTGGCCCATCAGACGCCGGTCGTCAATGATCTTGCGTACCCGGTCGTGCAGGGTAAAGTTCCCGGGAATCGCCGTCAGGCGCTCGGCAAGGCGCTTTGCTTCCTTGAGCGGAATCGAGGTATCACAGTTGTCGATATACCTCCCGGCGAGAAAGGGTGTCCAGTCGATCAGCAAGGGATTGCTGTATCCGGCGATCACCGGGTTGTACAACAACTCGCCGCGATCGAGATGCTCGCGGTATTTCTGGATCATCTCCTCCGGCCCGTCACCCGACAGCAGCCCCTCGGCGACCAGCTTGTCGGCGTAAATCCGGCGGGTTCCCGGATGCGCGCCGATGCGTTTGTACATCAGGGGCTGGGTCACCATCGGTTCGTCCTGCTCGTTGTGTCCGAGGCGGCGGAAACAGACGATATCGACAACGACATCTTTCCTGAACTCCTGCCGGAACTCGACCGCCAGCCGGGTCACCAGCGCCACGGCTTCCGGATCGTCGCCATTGACGTGAAAAATCGGGGCACTGGACATCTTGAAAAGGTCCGTGCAGTAGATCGTCGAGCGCGAATCGCGCGGATCGGAGGTGGTAAAGCCGATCTGGTTGTTGACCACGACATGCACCGTCCCTCCGGTGCCGTAACCGCGCGTCTGGGCAAAGTTGAGCATCTCCTGATTCACGCCCTGCCCGGCCACCGCCGCATCGCCATGAATCAGCACCGGCATGACCTTTTCCTTGCCGACCGGAGCGCGCCGGTGCTGGCGCGAATAGACCGAACCGGCCACCACCGGATTGACGATTTCCAGATGCGAGGGATTGAATGCCAGAGAGATATGGCAGGGACCACCCGGCGTGGCCACGCAGGACGAATAACCGAGGTGATACTTCACGTCGCCCGAAGTCAGATCCTGCGCTTTTTTTCCCTCGAATTCGTCGAACAGCATGGCCGGCGATTTACCCAGGGTATTGACCAGCACATTGAGCCGACCACGATGCGCCATGCCGACCACGATGTCGTCAACTCCCGCCGCTCCGGCCACGCGGATCAGCTCGTCGAGGGCAAGAATCAGCGCTTCGCCACCTTCAAGCGAAAAGCGCTTCTGCCCGACATAACGCGTGTGCAGATAACGTTCCAACGTCTCCGCCGCAGTCAAGCGTTCAAGAAAACGCAGTTTTTGCGCCGGGGTATAGCTGCCACGGGCGCGGATCGGTTCCAGTCGCGCCTGCAACCAGCGCCGTTCGGCGAGGTTGCTGATGTACATGTATTCGACACCAATCGATCCGCAATACGTCTCCTTGAGCGCATCGAGAATCTGGCCAAAGCTTGCACGTTCGGCAACGCCCTGAAACGAACCCGCATTGAACACGGTATTGATGTCGGAGGCCGACAACCCATAAAAGGACGGCTCAAGCTCGTTGAACTCCAGACGTTCCTGCCGCTTGAGCGGATCGAGATTGGCCCAGCGCACGCCAAGACGCCGATAGGCGCTGATCAGCTGCAGAACGCTGACCTGTTTCTTGTCGTCAACCGGATGCGCCGCTGCTGCCCGATAACCGCCGCGCTGCGCCTGCTCGGCGAAAGCCTCGATCACCGGCCGATGCGGCACGTCGCGCGCAAGGCATCCGGGCAACTGTGCCAGGCGGTCGAAATAATCGCGCCATTCGCCAGGCACAGCCGCCGGATTATCCAGATAGCGCTCGTACAGCGCCTCGATATACGCGGCATTGGCGCCAAAGAGATGTGATGTTGCCAGAAGTGGATTCACCATGGCCAGACCTATGACGAAATGGGCGCCAAGCTTGGGGCTACGGGGGAAGCCCCCAGGCCGCGCTGCGAAGCGCTATTCCTCGCGCCGATGAATGAGCGGTACGTCGCGCGCCGGCATGCCGACATAAATCTGACGTGGACGCCCGATCTTGTACTCCGGGTCAGCAATCATCTCTTCCCAATGCACCATCCAGCCTACCGTTCGCGCCAGCGCGAAAATGCAGGTAAACATTGAAGTGGGAATGCCAATGGCTTTCTGTACGATGCCCGAGTAAAAATCAACGTTCGGATACAGCTTCTTCTCGACGAAATACTCGTCTTCCAGGGCAATTTTCTCCAGGGTCAGCGCCAGCTTGAACAGGGGGTCGTTTTCCAGCCCCAGTTCCTGCAGCACATTGGAGCAGATCTTGCGCATCAATTTTGCCCGCGGATCAAAATTTTTGTAGATGCGGTGGCCGAAGCCCATCAGCTTGAACTTGTCATTCTTGTCCTTGGCACGCTTGATATATTCGCCAACACGGGACACGTCGCCGATTTCCTCGAGCATCTTGAGACACGCCTCGTTGGCACCGCCATGCGCCGGCCCCCACAAACAACCGATACCGGCGGAAATGCAGGCATACGGGTTGGCTCCCGACGACCCCGCCAAGCGCACAGTCGAAGTCGAAGCATTCTGCTCATGATCGGCATGCAGCGTGAAAATAGTGTCCAGCGCATGCACCAGCACCGGATTCGGCCTGTACTCCTCACACGGCGTGCCAAACATCATGTGCATGAAATTGGCCGTATAACCCAGATCGTTGCGCGGATACATGAAAGGTTCGCCAATCGTGTATTTATAGGCCATAGCAATGATCGTCGGCAGCTTGGCGACGATACGGTTGAAACTGAGGTTGCGGTGCTCGGCATCGGAAAAATCCTCGGCCTCGTGATAGAACGCCGACAGCGCGCCGACCACTCCGACCATGACCGCCATCGGATGCGCGTCGCGGCGAAAGCCCTGATAGAACTTGGCCATCTGCTCGTGCACCATGGTGTGCTTCTTGATCAGGGAAACAAAGCTCCTCTTCTCATCGGCATTCGGCAATTCGCCGTTTTTGAGCAGATACGCCACATCGAGAAAGTTGCAATGCTCGGCCAGCTGCTCGATCGGATAGCCGCGATAAAGAAGCTCGCCTTTTTCCCCGTCAATGAAGGTGATCTGCGACTTGCACGCGGCAGTGGACAGGAAACCGGAATCATAGGTAAACAGGCGCGTCTTGGCGCCAAGCGTACGGATATCGACGCAATCGTTGCCAATAACCGGCGAGATGATCGGAAATTCGACCGGCTCACGCCCATCGACAATCAACTTTGCTTTACGTTCGTTCGTCATACGAACCTCCTCTTGAGGTTTTAAAATCACTATTTTGCCGAGGCAATGCCTGCGACAGGAAAGTTCCCTTGTTCATTTTTTTCCGGACTCGCGCAACAGCGCGACAATTTCCGCCTGCAGATGGTTCGCACAGGCACGCCGCCCCATGACCAGAGCCCACAGGTCGGGATCTTCCATTTCGGCAAGGGCGACGAAAAGCGCGGCTTTTTCCGCCGACAGCGATGAATAATGCTTTTCCAGGAAGGATTCGAGCAGCAAATCCATTTCCCGCATCGAGCGGTGCGTACACAGCCAGCGCAAGCGGTTCATTTCCGCTACAGAACTCATCTATCACTCCTCTTCCGTCACGGCCAACCTTACGCCAGCTCATTGTGATAATGAAAATTTTTCGTCGAATAAAATCCCCGCCGCCACTCCACCGGCTTGCTGGAATAGGTATAGCTGATACGTTCAACGAGCAACAGAGGGCTTCCCTCGCCCACCTGCAAGGCGCCGGCGCTCACCCGGTCGGCAGCCACGGCGCGCAAACGTTCGTCCGCGCGGATCATGCGCACGCCATAGCGTGTCTCGAACAGGCTGTAGAGTGAAGTATCGGCAGTGCGCAAGGCATCGAGGCTCAACTCGGGAAAGAGCTCGCCGGGCAAATAGATTTCGTCGAACACCACAGGTTCTGCACCGAATTCCAGCAAACGGCGGATCATGATGACCGGCGCCCCCACTTCGATAGCCAGCACGCGCGCCACCTCGGCCCCAGCCTTGGCACGCCAGCATTCGAGCGGCACCCTTTGCAGCGGTGGCAACTGCCCCTCATTGGCCATCAGGCGCAGAAAACGGAAAAACGAGTGCGCATCCGAATGACTCGCCACAAAAGTCCCTTTGCCCTGACGGCGCACCAGAAGATTTTCCGCCGCCATTTCGTCAATCGCCTTGCGTACCGTGCCCTGGCTGACGCCAAAACGCGTCGCCAGTTCCGCTTCGCTCGGAATCACTTCGCCGGGCCGCCATTCGCCCGCTTCCAGGCTGCGCGTAATCAGCGCCCGTATCTGTCGATAGAGCGGGCTGAAGGTCGGGGAATAAGCGGTCGAAGCTTTATTCATGTTGTCGATTTCAACACAAAAATCGCCATTCGTCCATCCTATTACTTATGTTTTATATAAGACATGTTTTTAGACGCAACCCCGGGGCTAATAATTGACACCCGACAAGGTTCGCTCTTATGATTCGGCCTACTCTGCTCCCGGACGATGCGACCCCCGGCAACACCTCCGGTTCTTGAGCTTCCCGCTTCTTTTTGCAGCCCTTTTGATTGTCGTTTGTTTACAGGAGTCACAACCATGTCCAAAGCCCCCGTCCGTGTTGCCGTTACCGGTGCCGCCGGCCAAATCGGTTACAGCCTGCTGTTCCGTATTGCCTCCGGCGAGATGCTCGGAAAAGACCAGCCCGTCATCCTCCAGTTGCTCGACCTGCCGCAAGCCCAGAAGGCCTGCCAGGGCGTCATGATGGAGCTGGATGATTGTGCCTTCCCGTTGCTCGCCGGCATGATCGCCACCGACGACCCGAACGTGGCCTTCAAGGATGCTGACATCTGCCTGCTGGTTGGTGCCCGTCCGCGCGGCCCCGGCATGGAACGTGCCGATCTGCTGATGGCCAATGGCGCCATCTTCACCGTTCAGGGCAAAGCCATCGCCGAGAACGCCAAGGAAGACGTCAAGGTTCTCGTCGTCGGCAACCCGGCCAACACCAACGCCTACATCGCCCGTGCCGCCGCCATCAAGGTCGGTCGTACCAACCCGGCCAACTACCACGGCATGCTGCGTCTCGACCACAATCGTGCCGCCTCGCAACTCGCCGCCAAGGCTGGCCGCCCGGTGTCCTCGATCAAGAATCTGGTCGTCTGGGGCAACCACAGCCCGACGATGTACGCCGATTACCGCAACTGCAAGTCCAACGGCGACAGCATCAAGGCGCTGATCAATGATCCGGTCTGGAACAACGACGTCTTCCTGCCGACCGTCGGCAAGCGTGGCGCCG
>CAYTWY010000040.1:0-15279 GCA_964440925.1 uncultured Propionivibrio sp.
CGTCGTGGAGGTCTTGCCAAAGGGATACGTCAGAGAATTTCCGGGCTTCCTAGATTTTGTTCTTCGGTTCGAAGAACTGGCAACCGTCATCGCAAACCCGGTCGCCAATCGCGAGTGGCACCGAATGCTGGGTTCTGTTGCTGGTATCTACCTAATCCTCGATACGGCTACCGGGCGTCAGTACGTTGGGTCCGCCTACGGTGAGAAAGGAATCCTTGGTCGGTGGGCGTCCTACGCTAAGAGTGGGCACGGTGGGAACGAACAACTCAAGACTCTCGTACTCAGCAGACCTGATGCAAAGCGAGACCTTCAGTTTTCGGTGCTACAGACACTGCCCAAGACACTCACCGCGCGCGAGGTCATTGCATACGAAGTGCTGCACAAACAGAAACTGGGAAGCCGCGCACATGGACTCAATAGCAACTAGACGTCCAACCCGGCAGTCCACACGGACGCTGCGCGATAAAGCCGCGCAGCGCCGGTGACTTCTACGTTGGGCATCTCTTGCCACGAACTGACAATTTCATCGAGGTTGCATTTGGGTATCCGTCTGGATACACTTGTCTACATGAACACCTTTCTCCGCTCAGATGAATTTGACGCTTGGCTTGCGGCATTGAAGGACAAGATAGGCCGTGCTCGCATTGCTCTTCGCATCCGCTCTGCCGAGCATGGCAACTTCGGAGACTGCGAACCAGTCGGCGAGGGAGTTTCTGAAATGCGCATTCATTTCGGTCCTGGCTATCGCGTCTATTTCACCCGTCGTGGAGAGGTGCTCTATCTGCTTCTGTTGGGCGGCGACAAGTCCTCACAGAAGCGCGACATCAAACGCGCCATTGAGATGGCGCGGGCTTTGGATAAGGAGTGAACCATGGCCAAATTTTCCCCATTCGATGCTGCCGACTACCTCGACGATGAAGAAACCATCTCGGAATACATTACTGCTGCGCTTGAGGATTCCAACCCCGATGTCTTTTTGACCGCCGTGCGAGATGTTGCTCGCGCCCGTGGCATGGCACAACTCGCAAAAGATGCAGGCCTTGGGCGCGAAAGTCTCTACAAGGCGCTTACGCCCGGTGCAAAGCCACGCTACGACACAATGCTCAAACTTCTTCATGCCCTCGGTGTAAAGCTCTCCGCTTCTCCCGTCCATTCGTGAATTGCTTGCCTGTCCATAATTAACGTTAGCCCACACCAGATGAGCGACGAATTTTCACTCAAGAACCGAGCGATTCAGTCATGGCTGTTTGTTTTGTTGCTGGCCAGTGGCGCTATCGCTGGCGCCTTTCCGCCATCATTTTGGCTTTGCGCTGTTGGTGCGATTCTTCTCGCTGTCGCATCGCTGAGCAACAATAAGGGACACGTTTTTCTGAGCGGTAATTTTGCTCGGTGCAGCTAACCGTGATGGAAGGCTGAGATTGCGGGACTGCTGTCAGCGTTCTCTGCGCAAAATCCAGGCGAAAAAAATGGCGCGAGTTGATCTGCATCGCGCCATTTTTATTGATCGGCGTTCGGTTCGCCTGATTCCTCCGCAAGCCGGAATCCGGGGTGCTCCAGAAGGCAGATAGTATGCACCTTCCGCAGCACACTCGTCGCAAAGCAACTGCCCATGCGGTGCGCAGGGCAGCGCCTGGTGGGGAAAATCAGACGACGATGGTCTGCGCTTCGCCGTCGTGGCGGGCTTCGATGACGCCGATTTCCAGTGCGGGTTCGCCGGCTTCGCGCAGAAGGCGCAGGGCTTGTTCGGCGTTCTCACGCGCGACGATGACGACCATGCCGATGCCGCAGTTGAAGACGCGGTGCATTTCGTTTTCGGCGACGTTGCCCATGCTTTGCAGCCACTGGAAGAGTTTCGGGCGCTGCCAGCGCGCCTGGTCGATGACGGCCTTGACCGCCTCGGGCAAGACGCGCGGGACGTTTTCGGTGATGCCGCCGCCGGTGATGTGCGCCATGCCTTTGACCGGCAGCGCCGCCATCAGCGCCAGCAGGGGTTTTACGTAGATGCGCGTCGGGGCCATGATGGCGTCGGCCAGCGACTTGTCGCCATCGAAGGGGGCATTCACATCCGGCTTGGCGCGCGCCAGAATCTTGCGCACCAGCGAGTAACCGTTCGAGTGCGCGCCGGACGATGGCAGACCGAGCACCACGTCGCCGGGCACGATATCCTTGCCGGTGATGACGGCGGATTTTTCGACCGCGCCGACGGCAAAGCCGGCCAGGTCGTATTCGCCTTCCGGGTACATGCCGGGCATTTCGGCGGTTTCGCCGCCGATCAGCGCGCAACCGGCGTATTCACACCCCTTGGCGATGCCCTGGATGACACTGGCGGCAGTGTCGACATCGAGTTTGCCGCAGGCGAAATAATCGAGGAAGAAGAGCGGTTCGGCGCCCTGCACCAGCACGTCGTTGACGCTCATGGCGACCAGATCGATGCCGACCGTATCGTGGCGGCCCAGGTCGAAGGCCAGCTTGAGTTTGGTGCCAACGCCGTCGGTGCCGGAGACCAGCACCGGTTCGCGATAGCGCTTGGGCACTTCAAACAGCGCACCAAAGCCACCCAGACCACTGAGCACGCCTTCACGCAGCGTTTTCTTGGCAAACGGCTTGATGCGTTCGACGAGTTCGTCACCGGCACAAATATCGACACCGGCGTCACGATAGGAAAGGGATTGTTGCGATTGCTGAGTCATCTTGATTATCGTCCGAACGAGGCTTGAGGAGAGGCCGAAGCGCGCGCGGTAGTGGTAAAATGCGCGACTTCTTTTGCGAAAGTCGGGATTTTATCCGAAATAGCCGTCTCGCGGGCTGTCTGCCCTGCAGCGAGCGACCACTCCCATGCGCCAATTGCTCCTCGATCTCCTGCCGGAAACGCCGCCCCGCCTCGACAATTTTGTCGTCGGCCGCAACGGCGAAACACTGACCGGCCTGGCGGCCTGGCTGGCGCCGGAAAACCGGGAAACCTCGCTCTTTCTCTGGGGCGAAGCGTCGTCGGGAAAAACCCATCTGCTGCGCGCCAGCGATGCCGTGTTCTGCGATGCGGCAACCGACCCGGCATTGGCCGGCCTCGGTGAGTTGCACGCCGCACACGCCATCGACAACGTCGAGGCACTCGACGCCGACGGGCAGATCGCCCTGTTCAACCTGTTCAACCGCCTGCGCGCCGCCGGTGGGCGCTTGCTCACCGCCGCGACCCAGCCGCCGCTGCAACTCTGCCTGCGTGAGGATTTGCGTACCCGTCTCGGTTCGGGGCTGATCTACCGCCTGCAGGCCCTGAGCGACGAGGAAAAGATCGCCGCGTTGAGCGCCCAGGCAGCGGCACGCGGCCTGCAGTTGCCGCGCGAAGCCCTCGATTACCTGCTGGCGCGGGCGCCGCGCGACATGCGCAGCCTGACGGCGCTGCTTGCCGCGCTCGACCGCTACTCGCTCGAACACCAGCGCCCCATCACCCTGCCGCTGTTGCGCGAAGTGCTGCACAGTCCGCACAGCTCCTGAAACGGGAAACCGCCATGCAACTTGCCCTGTTCGATCTCGACAACACCCTGCTGTGCGGCGACAGCGATTACGAATGGACCCAGCATCTGGTAAGCCGCGGCGTTCTCGACCGCGCCCATTTCGAGAAATGCAACGCCGAGTTCTACGCCCAGTACAAGGCCGGCACGCTGAACATCCATGAATTTCTCGACTTCCAGCTGCAGCCGCTGGCCACGCACGCACGCACGGAACTGGAAGCCTGGCACGCCGAATTCATGGCCACCTGCATCCGCCCGCTGATCTACCCGAGCGCGCGCCAACTCGTCCAGCGCCACCGCGACAACGGCGACCTGTGCGCGCTGGTCACCGCCACCAACAGCTTCGTCACCGGCCCGATCTGTCGTGAATTGGGCATCGATCACCTGATCGCCACCATTCCGGCACAGGAGAACGGCCAGTTCACCGGCAAGCCGCGCGGCACGCCGGCCTTCCGCGAAGGCAAGATCAGCCGCGTCAACGACTGGCTGGAATCGATGGGGCTGTGGCTGGGCAGCTTCGAGCGCAGTTTCTTTTACAGCGATTCGCACAACGATCTGCCGCTGCTCTCGCAGGTCAGCGACCCGGTGGCCGTCGACCCGGACGACACCTTGCGCGCCCACGCCAGCGAAGCCGGCTGGACGATCCTGCACCTGCGCCCTTCGGACAGGCCGGCCTGAGCCATGCCGACGCTTTTACTTCACCTTACCGCCGGCCTTGCACCGTGCGCTCACCGGACAAAAAAACCGCGATGATTCGCAAACTGATCTCCCGCGTCTTTGGACGCAGCACCCGCAGCCCCTCCGGCAGCCCCGCCGTCATCGGCGTCAAGCGACACGGCATCCGCCGCAAAGCACTCAGCAACGGCTGTCGCCGAACGGTAGACACCCTGCAACAACAAGGCTACGAAGCTTACGTGGTCGGCGGCGCCATCCGCGACCTGCTGATCGGCATTACCCCGAAGGATTACGACGTCGCCACCAACGCCACGCCGGAGCAGGTGCGCCAATGTTTCCGCCGTTCGCGCATCATCGGCCGCCGCTTCCAGATCGTGCATGTGCTGATGGGCGCGGAAACCATCGAAGTCACCACCTTCCGCGGCCACCATGACCCGCACGACACCGGCAACAAGGCACAGACCGACGCGCAGGGCCGGGTGCTGCGCGACAACGTCTTCGGCAGCCAGAAGGACGATGCGGCGCGGCGCGACTTCACGGTCAACGCGCTGTATTTCGACCCGCACAGCGAAAACATCATCGACTATCACAACGGGGTCGCCGATCTGCAGAAGAAAACGCTGCGCATGATCGGCGAGCCGAAAACGCGCTACCGCGAAGACCCGGTGCGCATGCTGCGTGCCGTGCGCCTGGCCGCCAAGCTCGATCTGCGCATCGACGACACCACCCGTCGGCCGATCGGCGAACTGGCGCACCTGATCGAGAACGTGCCGCCGTCGCGCCTGTTCGACGAAATGCTCAAGCTGCTGACTTCGGGGCATGCGGTCAAATGTGTCGAACGCCTGCGTAGCGAGGGCTTACATCACGGTCTGCTGCCGCTGCTCGACGTCATTCTCGAACAGCCGCTCGGTGAGCGCTTCGTCATGCTTGCTCTGGAAAACACCGACCGCCGCGTACGGCAGGGCAAGCCGATCTCGCCCGGTTTCCTCTTCGCCACCCTGCTCTGGCATCAGGTGCTGGCGCACTGGCAGGCCCTGCTGGCGCAGGAAAAGCTGGCGCGCATTCCGGCGCTCTTTCTGGCGATGGACGACGTCCTCGACGTGCAGGCGGAAAAACTGGCCATCACCCGCCGCGTCGCTGGCGACATCAAGGACATCTGGGCGCTTCAACCGCGCTTTGACCAGCGCTCGGGCAAACGCCCCCACGCCCTGCTCGAACAGCCACGCCTGCGCGCCGCCTACGATTTTCTCCTGCTGCGCGCCGAATCGGGCGAAATCGAGGCCGAACTGGCGCAGTGGTGGACGGACTTCATGAACGGCGACAGCGATCAACGCGCCGCCTTGCTCCTTCCGCCCCAACCGGGCGAAGCAAAAAAACGGCGGCGGCGCAAGCGCAAGCCGGCCGCCAGCCCCTCCGGACAAGCCGCAGAAACCGCGTGACGACGCCCAGCTCCCAGGCCTGCATCGCCCTCGGCGCCAATCTCGGCGATCCGCTCGCCCAGTTGCGCGCTGCGCTCGCCGCCCTCGATGGATCGCCCGGCCTGCGTCTGTGCCGCGTCTCGGCGCCGTACCGCACGGCGCCCGTCGGTGTCGCGGCAGATCCCCAGCCCGACTTCATCAACGCCGTGGCACTCTTTGAAACGACACTGGCGCCGCACGCTCTGCTCGCCCGCCTGTTCGAAGTCGAGCAGCAATTCGGCCGGCGGCGCGATTATCCGCTGGCGCCACGCACCCTCGACCTCGACCTGCTGCTCTATGACGCGCTGATCCTCGACACGCCGCAACTCGTCCTGCCGCATCCGCGCATGCACCTGCGCGCATTCGTCCTCCACCCCCTGCTCGAAATCGTTCCCGATTGCCGCATCCCCGGGCGCGGCGCGGCGGCCGACTGGCTGCCCGGCGTCAGCGCACAGGCCATCGCCCGCCAAACGCCCGGCGAAGGATGGCCGGCATGATGCGCATCCCGCTTCTCTGGCAGACCATCCTGCTGCTTTCGGCCTCGAACGTCTTCATGACCTTCGCCTGGTATTCCCATCTCAAACACCTGAACGACCGTCCGTGGTGGTTCGCGGCGCTCGCTTCCTGGGGCATCGCCCTGTTCGAATACCTGTTGCAGGTGCCCGCCAACCGCATCGGACACGAGGAACTGTCGCTGGCTCAGCTGAAGATATTGCAGGAAGCCATCACTCTGACGGTATTCATTCCTTTCGTCGTCTTCTACATGCAGCAACCGCTCAAGCTCGATTACCTGTGGGCGGCGCTGTGCATTCTGGGTGCGGTATATTTCGTTTTCCGCTCATGAAAAAAAATCTCTTCGCATCGGCACACCACATCGTGGTCGAAGGCCCCATCGGCGTCGGCAAAACCAGTCTCGCCCGTCGTCTGGGCGAACATCTGGACGCCGAATTGCTGCTTGAGCAACCGGAGACCAACCCCTTCCTTGCCCGCTTCTATCAGGATCAGGCACGGCACGCGCTGCAAACGCAGCTGTTCTTCCTCTTCCAGCGCCTCGACCAGTTGCGCGGCCTGGCGCAGCCGGAACTGTTTCCACGCACGGTCGTCGTCGATTACCTGCTCGAAAAGGATCCGCTGTTTGCCCGCCTGACCCTGAGCGACGACGAATACGCCCTTTACCGCCAGATTTACGACCGCGTCTCGCCCCGCCTCAGCGCTCCGCCCGACCTCGTCATCTACCTGCAGGCGCGTCCGGAAACTCTGGTCGCCCGCGTGCGCAAGCGCGGCATCGACATGGAGCGCAGAATCAGCGACGATTACCTGATCCAGCTGGGCGAGAGCTACACGCGCTTCTTCCACGCCTATAGCGCCGCGCCGGTCATGATCGTCAATTCCGAGAATCTCAACTTCGTCGACAACGACGACGATTTCCAGCTGCTCCTCCAGCGCATCGAGTCGATGCGCGGACTACGCGAATACTTCAACAAGGGGGACTGACCCATGTCTGCACAGTCTGCTTCGCGCCGCCTCACCCATCTCGACCTGGCCAGACAAGCGGCCGCCGGGGAAAAAATCGCTGCCCTGACCTGCTACGACGCCAGCTTCGCCCGGCTCTGCGACGCAGCCGGGGTAGACATCCAACTGGTCGGCGACTCCCTCGGCATGGTGCTGCAAGGGCACGACTCGACCCTGCCGGTAAGCGTCGAGGACATCGCCTACCATACGCGCGCCGTGGCACGCGGGGCGCAGCGCGGCCTCATCGCCGCCGACATGCCCTGGGCCTCGTATCAGGAATCGCCGGCACAGGCGTACCGTAACGCGGCGCGCCTGATGGCGGCCGGTGCGCAAATGGTCAAGCTCGAAGGCGGCGTCGAAATGGCCGAAACCGTGGCTTTCCTGTCGCAGCGCGGCATTCCGGTGTGGGCGCACGTCGGCCTGACGCCGCAATACGTCAATACCCTGGGCGGTTACCGCGTGCAGGGGCGCGGCGACGCAGCGGAGAAAGTGCTCGCCGACGCCAGGGCGCACGTCGAAGCCGGCGCGGTCATGCTGCTGCTCGAAGCTATTCCGGCCGATCTGGCCGCCCGCATCACGCACGAGACCGGCGTGCCGACGATCGGCATCGGCGCCGGCAAGGATTGCTCCGGGCAGGTGCTGGTGCTGCACGACATGCTCGACATCACCCCCGGCAAGAAAGCGCGCTTCGTGCGCAACTTCATGGCCGGACAAGCCTCCATCGCTGCCGCCCTGGCCGCCTACGTCGCTGCGGTCAAGGACGGCAGCTTCCCCGGCCCCGAACATTGTTACTAATTTAGAAAGCGAAGCACCAGGACACCAGGATCACAAAGGATACCCAAGACGTTGGGTTTGTTTTTCCTGGTGAAATGGGGTGTCTTGATGGTGAAAAACTCATGATCATTCAATCTTCCATCGCCGATCTGCGCGCCGCCCTGAAAAACCGTGGCCGCATTGTCTTTGTCCCGACCATGGGCAATCTGCACGCCGGACATATCGCGCTGATGACGCAGGCACGCGCCTACGGCGACACCGTCGTCGCCAGCATTTTCGTTAACCGCCTGCAATTCGGCCCGCACGAGGACTTTGATCAATATCCGCGCACCTTCCAGGCCGACTGCGACAAGCTGGAGGCCGCCGGAGTCGATCTGCTGTTTGCCCCGAGCGAGGCCGACCTCTACCCGGAAGCGCAGCAATACCAGGTCGACCCGCCGGACATCCAGAACCGGCTCGAAGGTGAATTCCGTCCCGGCCATTTCCGCGGCGTCGCCACCGTGGTCCTCAAATTGTTCAACATCGTCCAGCCGCAGGTCGCGCTCTTCGGCAAGAAGGACTACCAGCAACTGATGATCCTGCGCAACATGACGCGCCAGCTGGCGCTGCCCATCGAAATCGTCGGCGGCGAGACGGTGCGCGCCGAGGACGGCCTCGCGCTGTCCTCACGCAACGCTTACCTGAGCGCGGCAGAACGCGTCGAGGCCACCCGCCTTTCGCGCCTGCTGCGCGGCCTGCGTGAAGCTCTCCTTGCCGGCGAGACCGATTTTGCCCGCCTCGAACAGGCGGCAAAGGCCGAACTCGACGCGCACGGCTGGCAAACCGATTACGTCGCCATCCGCCGCCAGGCCGACCTGGAACCGCCGCAGGCCGGCGACCACGCCCTGGTCATCCTGGCCGCCAGCCGCCTGGGCTCGCCGCGTCTGATCGACAACCTGGAAGTGTCGATCGGCGCCCCGGCTTGACAGAGCGGGCAAAGAGTCTAGAATTCGACCCCCTGAGATTCCCCTTCTTATCCGGCAATACCACCCCCCATGCAAAGAACCCTGCTGAAATCCAAGCTGCACCGGGTCACTACCACCCACTCGGAGCTTAACTACGAAGGTTCGTGCGCCATCGATGAAGACCTCCTCGATGCCGCTAACATTCGCGAATACGAACAAATCGAAATCTGGAACATCAACAACGGCGCACGCTTCTCGACCTATGCCATCCGCGCCCAGCGCGGCTCGGGCATCATTTCGGTCAACGGTTCTGCCGCGCGCAACGCCGTTCCCGGCGATCTGCTGATCATCGCTTCGTTCGCCCTGTTCACCGAAGCCGAGCTGGCCACGCATACCCCGTCGCTGGTTTACGCCGACGCCAACAACCATATCGCGCGCCAGGGCAACAGCACGCCCGTGCAAATGGCCTGAACGCGCCATTTCCCCTATGGGG
This sequence comes from uncultured Propionivibrio sp., assembly GCA_964440925.1. Classification (GTDB taxonomy): domain Bacteria; phylum Pseudomonadota; class Gammaproteobacteria; order Burkholderiales; family Rhodocyclaceae; genus Propionivibrio. Next base: position 9,365 of record CAYTWY010000040.1, read on the forward strand.
AACCGGAAGCGGCACTTTCTCCTCTGCCGTCTGCACATCAACGCCGGCACATACACCGCCGGACCCCGGAAAATCGCGCTATAATCCGCCCCGTTACAGGTTCTGCGTGCGGTTTCTCCGCCCGCAGTTAACCGGGAAAGCGGTGCGCTTCACCTGAAGCAATTCCGCTACTGCCCCCGCAACGGTAAGTGAGTGCGGGCGCGCCATGATGCCACTGGGTTTTTCCTGGGAAGGCGGCGCGTCAAGACTTGCAAGTCCGGAGACCGCCCTGTGACGCTTAAGCGGAAGGGCCACGGGGCGTGGTGCCGGGCTCTCGTGGCTTGTCTCTCTCCCATGGCGTTTCTTTTCATGAATCCCGGTGCGCGGGGACGCTCGCCGGAGAGGGAGAATTCATCCATGCAATCAAGACTCAAATCGCTGGCGGCGCTCCTGCCGCTGCTCTTTACCTCCGGCATCCTCCATGCCGAAACCGCCGATCCGATCATCGTCACCGCCACGCGCCAACCGGCAAGAACCTCGGAAGTGCTCGCCGATGTCACCATCATCGGTCGCGACGAGATTGAGAAAAACGCGCAGGGAACGATCAGCGATCTGCTCTCGCGCCAACCCGGCATCCAGGTCAGCGCCAGCGGGGGGCCCGGAAGCGCAACCAGTGTCTACATTCGCGGCGCCAATTCGAACCAGACCAAGGTGCTGATCGACGGTCTGCCGATCAATTCGATCGACCTGTCCGGATCGCCGCTGCGCTTCATCCCGCTTGACGACGTCGAACGCATCGAGATTCTGCGTGGCGCGGCCTCGACGCTATACGGCGCCGACGCACTGGGCGGAGTCATTCACGTCATCACCAAGCGCGGCGCACCGGGCTTCTCGGTCAGCGGCTTTGTCGGCTACGGTTCGGACAACACGCGCCAGGCCAGTGCCGCGCTATCGGCCGGAGACACGCACTGGCGCTTGCGCATCGAGGGCAATAACCAGCAGTCGGCCGGATTCTCGGCACAGAAGGACGCCAGCAACAAGGATGCGGACGACGACAGTTACCGCAACACCGGCGGCGCCGTTTCGTTCTCCCTTCTCCCGGCGGACGGACACGAATTTGGTCTCAACCTGCGCCGCAACAGCGGCCTTGTCGAGCACGACAGCGGCAACCACCCGGCCAACGGCAACTACGACGACCGCACCCGCTTCGAGAACGAACAATGGCAGGTCTTCGCCAAAAACCGCCTTTCCGCAGGCTGGAACAGCACGCTGCAATACGGCGAGGCGACCGACGAGCAGAGAGACCACTATTGGGACGCTTGGGCTTTCCCTGCCGGCGCGGTGGAAACGCGGCTGAACACCCGGACCCGCCAGATGGGCTGGCAAAACGATGTGCGCCTCCCTTTGGGCAAGGCGCTCGTCGCTCTCGAACGCCTGACGCAGGAAATCAGCCCGCGCGCAAACTACACGCAGGATCCGGAAATCAGCAACAACTCGCTGCTCCTGGGCTGGTCGGCCGGCATCGGCGCGCATAGCTGGCAACTCAATGCACGTCACGACCAGCACTCGGATTTCGGCGGGCAGGGGACCTACGGCTTCGCCTACGGTTACCAGATCTCCAGTTTCTGGCGCGCACGCGCCAGTCTCGGCACGGCCTTCAAGGCACCGACCCCCTACCAGTTGTTCATGACTTCCTCCTGGGGCAACGGCAATCCCGATCTGCAACCGGAAAAAGCGCGCAACCGGGAAATCGCTCTGGTCTGGGAAGCGGCCGGGCAATCGGCGTCGGCCACTTACTATCGCAACGATGTCGACAATCTGATCGACTGGATCTCCGATCCAATGACCTGGATCGGCACTTACGAGAACGTCAACAAGGCGCGCCTGCAAGGCGTGACGCTGAGCTACGAAGGCCGCTTCGACCTCTGGACGATACGCGCCGCCTACGACTGGCTTGACGCCACGGACGAAAGAACCGGCTTCGAATTGGGCCGCCGGGCGCGCAACAAGGCTCTGCTCGGCATCTCACGCCAATGGGGTGCACTCGATAGCGGCATCGAGGTCGTCGGCGTCGGTCGCCGCTTCAATGACAACACGGAAAACGAACGGCTCGGTGGCTACAGCCTGGTCAACCTGACCGCGCGCTATATCCTGAGCAAGGACGTTTCTCTGGAAGGGCGAATCAACAACCTGTTCGACAGGAAGTACGAAACCGTCCGCCATTACGAGACGGCCGGACTCAACGCTTTTGTCGGGCTGCGCTTCAAGTTCCAGTAAGCGCCCCACGGCACCCGAACGCCCCGCGCCGCCGATGCTGCCGGGGCGTTTTTTTCGCACTGGCGCCGCGCGCGCCACAAAACCGTGCCACACACCGCCATTGCGCTCAGGCAAATCCCACATCCCCCTGCATTTTCGCTAAAATGGCTGCCGAGTGCGGAACGGCACGGCATGGGTAATTTCCATGGCATATGCGCGACAAACCGTTTCCCCAACCCGTTTTTTACATCTCAGATAGAAAGGGGTATTTCCCGATGGAACGCATCTTCAATTTCAGTGCCGGCCCCGCCGCACTGCCGCAAGAGGTTCTCGAACAGGCCCGTGACGAAATGGTCAACTGGCATGGTTGTGGCATGTCGGTCATGGAAATGTCGCACCGCGGCAAGGAATACATGGCCATCCAGGCCGAAGCGGAAGCCGATCTGCGCGAGCTGCTCGACATTCCGGCCAATTACAAGGTGCTGTTCCTGCAGGGCGGTGCGTCGAGCCAGTTCGCCATGGTGCCGATGAACCTGCTGCGCGGCAAAACCTCGGCCGACTATCTGAACACCGGCGAATGGTCGAAGAAGGCCATCAAGGAAGCGAAGAAATACGGCGCGGTCAACGTCGTCGCCACGGCGGAAGACAAGAATTTCTCCTACGCGCCGACCCAGGACGCATGGAAACTCGACCCGAACGCCGCCTACGTGCACTACACGCCGAATGAAACCATCGGCGGTGTGGAAATCTTCTGGACACCGGAAACCGGCAACGTACCGCTGGTGGCCGACATGTCGTCGAACATCCTGTCACGCCCGATTGATGTCTCCAAATTCGGCCTGATCTATTTCGGCGCGCAAAAGAACGTCGGCCCGGCCGGCCTCACCGTGGTCATCGTGCGTGATGATCTGATCGGCGAAACCGTCAAGGGCACGCCGACGATGTTCGATTACAAGACGCACGCCGACAACGATTCGATGTACAACACGCCGCCGACCTACGCCATCTACATCGCCGGACTGGTGTTCAAGAGGCTCAAGGCCAAGGGAGGGCTCGCCGCCATGGAGAAAACCAATCGCGCCAAGGCCAAGCTGCTCTACGACGCCCTCGACGCCTCGAGTTTCTTCCAGTCGCCGGTGGCGCGTGAAAACCGCTCGCTGATGAACATCCCCTTCACCCTGAAAGACGCCGCGCTCGACGAGGAATTCCTCAAGGCCGCCAAAGCCCGTGGCCTGGTGCAACTCAAGGGACACCGTTCGGTCGGCGGCATGCGCGCCTCGATCTACAACGCCATGCCGATCGAAGGCGTACAGGCGCTGGTCTCGCTGATGCGGGACTTCGAGAAGCAGCACGGGTAAGAATTGCAATTAGCCACAACGAACACAACGTGCACAACGAAAGGCAATTCAACCCGGAAAACTCGATTTCCCGGTTCCTGAAAATCTGCTTTCTCGTTGTGCGTTGTGTGCGTTGTATGCGTTGCGTTCGCTGTCTCCGCTGTCTCCGTTGTGTTTAATCCAACCGTTGAAAGAACTCACCATGACTCGCAAGATTCAGACGCTTAATTCGATTTCCAAGAAAGGCCTCGCCCGCCTGCCGGAAGGCTACGCGGTGGCCAACGACATGGCCGACCCGGACGCCGTCCTGGTGCGTTCGCAAGCCATGCACGACATGGCCCTGCCGCCCAGCGTGATGTGCATCGGCCGCGCCGGCGCCGGCACCAACAACATCCCGGTCAAGGCCATGAGCGAAAAAGGCGTCGTCGTCTTCAACGCTCCCGGTGCCAACGCCAACGCCGTCAAGGAACTCGTCATCGCCGGCATGCTGATGGGCACGCGCAATATCTTCCCGGCGCTGAAATTCGTCAGTGGTCTCGTCGGTGACGACGAATCGCTGCATAAGCAGGTCGAAGCCGGCAAGAAACATTTCGTCGGGCATGAATTGCGCGGCAGCACACTGGGCATCATCGGCCTTGGCGCCATCGGCTCGATGCTCGCCGCCTCGGCCATCGAACTAGGCATGAACGTCATCGGCTTCGATCCGGAAATCACCGTCGATGCCGCCTGGCGCCTGCCCTCGCAGGTCAAGAAGGCCACCAGCATCGAAGATCTCGTCAAGCGCGCCGATTTCATCAGCCTGCACGTCCCCTTGTTGCCGGCAACCAAGGATCTGATCAACGCCGAGCGCATCAAGCTGATGAAGAAGGGTGCCATCCTGCTCAACTTCTCGCGCGAGGGCATCGTCAATGAGCAGGCCGCGCTCGACGGCCTCAACGAAGGCCGGCTGCACGCTTATGTCTGCGACTTCCCGAGCAACCTGCTGCGCACGCACCCGAACTTCGTCTCGCTGCCGCACCTCGGCGCATCGACCGAAGAAGCCGAGGAAAATTGCGCCATCATGGTCGCCGATCAAGTGGCCGACTATCTGGAAAACGGCAACATCCAGAACGCGGTGAATTTCCCCAACATCGGCATGCCGCGTGAATCCGGCTATCGTCTGGCGATTGCCAACGCCAACGTGCCGAACATGCTGGGGCAGATCTCGACGACACTGGCCTCGGCCGGACTCAACATCCACAACATGGCCAACAAGTCCCGTGGCGACCTGGCCTTCACCCTGGTGGATGTCGAATGCCCGGTACCGCAAGCGGTTATCGACCAGCTCTCGGGCATCGCCGGCGTTCTGCGCGTGCGCTACCTGCCGGCCTGAAAACGCCGCACGGCAAAACCGGAAGGCCGGTGCTGACACAGCACCGGCCTTTTTCATGATGTCGCCCTGCAGCAAAAAAACGCCACCCGTAAATGCCGTGGGAAAGCTTGCCGGAGCCCTCCGTAAACAACCGCCGCACCTGCCAACCGGGTAGTGATCAATTTGGCGATCCGCCGTCATTCCCTGTTTTTTCAGTATTACAATGAACTTTTAATGGCAAATATCACCGTACACCTTCCTGGCGCGTGATTTTCTGTTCGCCATGGGGGAAAAGGAGGCGTTCAAATGCTTGCCTATTACCAGGTTGGCGCATTTTCACTGCTGCTGGTGGGATTTGCCTTCGGACTCGTCTGGGCGGTTGACCGGACGAACAAGGCCGCTCTGAACTGGATGCTCGCCCATCTGGCACTGGGGTTCGCGGTCATCACCGGAATTCGCCCGGCAGATGAAAGTAACGCCTGGCTGGATCTCATTGCCCTGTTGCTGACCGGCCTTTTCCTGGCGGCAATGTATGCCGCCCTGTGCAATATCCGCGGGCTGGATTTTGACATCGGACACATCCTGCCGATGGCCATGGGCTTCGCGCTTGCTATTTCGATCATCGGTTTCGGATACAGCACATTTGCCGGCCATTTGTTCATCCTGTTCGTGCTGGCAGGATTTTTTGTCTGGTCGGGCTGGGTCTTCCTCCACAAGCTGTCGATGCCCTGGGTCGGGCTGGCTTTCTTTCTCCGCTCCAGCTCTTATGTGGTACTGCTGACAAACGGAAAATTTCTATTCACGGCAGAACAGTCGCTACCCACTTACGTCTTCAGCTGGTCGACCGCTATTTTCCTTGGACTGGTTCTGATCTACGTGGCCGTACGGCAGTCCCGTCATCGTCTCGAACAGATCATTCGCCATTTGCCCGATGCCCTGCTCGTCAAAGAAAGCGATGGCTCCGTGCTTCTGTGCAATCAGCGATTCGCTGA
>CAYTWY010000041.1:0-14941 GCA_964440925.1 uncultured Propionivibrio sp.
AATACCGGCCTGTCACGCCGGGGGTCGCGGGTTCGAGTCCCGTCCACTCCGCCATTACCAGAAGGCGAACGTCGGTTCGCCTTTTTATTTTTCAATCACGCAACTGACCATAGCGGGCTAACATCATGTTCGACGCCGTACGCAATAATCAGAGAATCGTTCAGATCATTCTGGGCTTGATTACCTTGCCCTTTGCTTTCTGGGGAGTCGACTCCTATATCCAAAATGCCGGTGCGGGATCGGATGTGGCCAAGGTCGGGGATACAAAAATCAGTTTTTACCAGTTCGATCAGGCTTTGCGCGAGCGCCAGGAACAAATGCGGCAGCGCCTGGGGGCACGCTTCAAGGCAGAGATGGGCGATTCGCCGGAAGTACGTCTGAGCGTGCTCAATGGCCTGATCGATCAGCGTCTGCTGCTTCTTGAAGCAACGAAAAAAGGGGTGCAAACCGGCGACGGTGTGTTGCGTGACGTGATTGCGCGGATTCCGGCACTGCAGGATAACGGGCAGTTCTCGATGGAACGTTACGAAGCGGCGCTGCGCGCCAAGGGCATGTCGCGCGCCCAGTTCGAAGCCAAACTGCGCCAGGACTTGACGCAGGAACAGTTGCTTGGCTCGATCGGCGAGACCGCTTTCGTTTCCACGGCGCAGGCCGAGACGATGCTGCGTGTGCAACTCGAGGAACGACAGTTCGCTGAATTTCGCCTGCCGGCGGAGCAGTTCGCCGACAAGGTGAAGCTTGACGCCGATGCGGTGCGCAAATACTACGACGAAAACAAGGCGCAATTCGAGATTCCCGAGCAGATCAAGGTCGAATACCTGGTGCTGTCGCTCGATGATGTGCAACAGCGTGCCTCGGTCAGCGAAGCGGAAATCAAGACCTGGTACGAGAGCCACAAGGAGCGTTACCAGCAGCCCGAGGAGCGGCGTGCCAGTCATATCCTGATCATGGCCAAGACCGATGCCGGGAAGACTGCCGCCAAGGCCAAAGCCGAGGACGTGCTGAAGGAAGTACGCAAGACGCCGGCGAGGTTCGCCGAACTGGCCAAACAGTATTCGCAGGATCAGGGATCGGCGAAGAACGGTGGCGATCTCGGTTACTTCGGTCGGGGTTCGATGGTCAAGGCTTTCGAGGAAGTGGTCTTCAAGCAGAAGGAAGGCGAGATTTCGGAAGTGCTTGAATCCGATTTCGGTTATCACATCGTCAAGCTGACGGGGGTTCGTCCGGCCAAGCTGCGCTCGCTCGATGAAGTGCGTGCCGACATTACCAGCGAGATGAAGCGCCAGGCGGCAACGCGCCAGTTTGCCGAAGCTGCCGAGGCGTTCAACAATACGGTTTTCGAGCAGGCCGACAGCCTGCAGCCGGCGGCGGACAAGTTCAAACTGAAAATCCAGCGCAGCGGCTGGTTGTCGCGTAGCCTGCAGCCGGCCGAAATGGCGGGGCTTGGGCCGCTGGCCAACGAAAAGATTCTTGCCGCGCTGTTTGCCGAGGATGCGCTGAAGAACCGGCGCAACATCGAAGCATACGAAATTGCCCCGAACACGCTGCTTTCCGCGCGCGTCGTCGAGCACGCGCCGGCTTCGCTCAAAGCGTTCGATACGGTCAAGGTGGAACTGGAGAAGTTCCTGCGTGCCAGGCAGGCCGTCGATCTGGCAGTGAATGCCGGCGAAGCGCGTCTGGCCGAGCTGAAGCAGGGGGGGGCGGACAAGCTGAACTGGTCGGCGGCCAGGAGCGTTTCCCGCCTGCGCGCGCGCGAGCTGCCGCCAGCGGCCGCGCAAGCTGTTTTCAAGGCCGATGTGCGCAAGCTTCCTGCCTACGCTGGCGCACACCTCGGTTCTGCCTATGCCCTTTATCGGATCGACAAGGTGACTTCGCCCGAGACGCTGGACGAGAACCAGCGCAAGGCGCTGCAAACCCAGTACGGAGCGCTCGTGGCGCAGGAGGACGCGTCGGCCTATGTAAACAGTCTGCGTAAGCGCTACAAGATCGACGTCAATAAATCGGCGCTGGAGGGCAAGGAGCGCTGAGGTATGCAGGAAGCGCGTGCCCGGTAAAGCGGACGTGACCACCATAAAAAACGCCGTCAATAGACGGCGTTTTTTATGGTACGCCCTGCGGCGCACGGGGTTTGTGTTCCGGTTTGCGTCAGGGCAGCGGATCGGTGTTGCCGAGCGCCGTGGTATTCAGGCCGCCATCGACATACATGATCTCGCCGGTGATGCCACTGGCCAGGTCGGAGAGCAGGAAAGCCGAGGCGTTGCCGACTTCCTCGATGGTGACGTTGCGGCGCAGCGGGGCGTGATGGGAGTTGTAGGCGAGCAGTTTGCCGAAGTCACCGATACCCGAGGCGGCGAGCGTCTTGATCGGCCCGGCGGAAACGGCGTTGGCGCGGATGCCTCGCGGCCCGAGGCAGAAGGCCAGATAGCGTGTGGCTGCTTCAAGACTGGCCTTGGCCAGCCCCATGGTGTTGTAGTTCGGCATCGTGCGCTCGGCGCCCAGATACGACAACGCCAGCAGAGCCGGGTTGTGGCCTTTCTGCAGCAGCGGGCGGGCGGCTTTGGCCAGCGCCGGATAGCTGTAGGAGGAGATGTCGTGCGCGATGCGGAAGGATTCGCGCGAAATGCCGTCGAGGAAATCGCCTTCGATGGCTTCGCGCGGGGCGAAACCAATGGAGTGAACCAGACCTTCCAGACCATCCCATTGGGTCGCCAGGTCGGTGAAGAGCTTGTCGATCTGCGCGTCTTCGGCGACGTCGCATTGATAGACGAGCGAGCTGTCGAATTCGGCAGCGAATTTGCTGATACGGTCGAGGAAGCGTTCGTTCTGATAGGTAAAGGCTAACTTGGCACCCTCCCGGTGGCAGGCCTTGGCGATGCCGTAAGCGATCGAGTGCTTTGACAGTACGCCGGTAATCAGAATGCGCTTGTCGGCAAGAAATCCCATGGGTTCTCCGGTAACGATAGGTGGTGTTGTCGTGTCGCTTTGCTGCAAGTACGGCAGCGCATTATAGGGGATTTTTGCCCGGAAATAGAGTTTTCACACGGCGACGCCGCAAAGAATGCGCGCTTCGCGTTACACTGCGCGGCATGCCTGTTGACCGTTTTTTGCCCTATGCGCTGCTTCTGCTGCTGGCCGCATGCGCCAACGAGCAGAATGATCCCTACCCGGCCGGCGAACGGGGGAAAAACATCCTCTACTCGGCGTTTATCGAACGCCCGAAGCATCTCGATCCGGTGCAATCGTACAGCGAAGATGAAAACACCTTCATCGGCCAGATCTACGAGCCGCCGCTGCAGTACCATTACCTGAAACGTCCTTATACCCTGGTTCCGGCGACCGCCACCCGTGTTCCGGTGGTGCGCTATGTCGACGCGCGGGGACGGGTGTTGCCGCAAAATCCACCGGCGGCGGCGATCGCTTTTAGTGACTATGAAATCAGCATTCGTCCGGGCATCCTCTATCAGCCGCATCCGGCGTTTGCTGTCGATGAGAACGGCCAGCCGCGCTATGCCGGAATGAATCGTGATGCCTTGCGTGGTCTTGAGACGATCGGCGATTTCCGGCATACCGGGACGCGTGAGCTGACCGCTGACGATTACATTTACGAGATCAAGCGCCTGGCGCATCCGCATCTGCATTCGCCGATTTTCAGCAGCATGTCGGAACGCATTCCCGGTCTGCAGGAACTGGCGCAGGCTTTGCAGGCCGAAGCCAGGGCGCATCCCGATACGCCCTGGCTTGACCTCGACCGTTTTCCACTCGAAGGGGTGAGGCGTATCGACCGCTACACCTATCGCATCCGGGTGCGCGGAAAATATCCGCAGTTTCTCTATTGGCTGGCCATGCCTTTTTTTGCCCCGGTGCCGCGCGAGGTTGACCGGTTCTACAGCCAGCCGGGGATGGCCGAGAAAAATCTGACCCTCGACTGGTATCCGGTCGGCACCGGCCCCTACATGCTGACCGAGAATAATCCCAACCGCCGCATGGTGCTCGAACGCAACCCGAATTTTCACGGCGAAACCTATCCCTGCGAGGGCGAAGCCACTGACCGCGCGGCCGGACTGCTCGACGATTGCGGCCAGCCGCTGCCACAGATCGACAAGGCGGTGTTTTCCCTGGAGAAGGAGAGCATTCCGTACTGGAACAAGTTCCTGCAAGGCTATTACGATGCCTCGGGTATCTCCTCCGACAGCTTCGATCAGGCGGTGCGGCTCGATGTCGGCGGTATCAGCCTTTCTCCGGAGATGCAGGCGCGCGGCATCCGCCTGCTGACCAGTGTGCGGGCGGCAACTTTCTACATGGGTTTTAACATGCTCGACTCCCGTGTTGGCGGGATGGACGAGCGCGGCATCAAGTTGCGCCAGGCGCTGTCGATCGCCATCGATCAGGAAGAGTTCATTGCGGTTTTCATGAACGGGCGCGGTATTCCGGCGATGAGTCCCTTGCCGCCAGGTATTTTCGGCTATGCCGACGGAGCCGATGGCATCAATCCGATAGTTTATGACTGGGATGCCAGGGCGCGGCTGGCGCGGCGCAAGAGCCTCGCTGAGGCCAGAAAGCTCCTGGCCGAGGCCGGCTGGCCGCATGGGCGCAATACGCACAGCGGTGAACCGCTGGTGCTCAATCTCGATACCACGAGCGGTGGCATGGGCGACAAGGCGACGCTTGACTGGCTGACGCGTCAGTGTGCCAAGCTCGATATTCAGCTGGTGGTGCGTGCTACCGACTACAACCGCTTTCAGGAAAAGCTGCGCAAGGGGGCCGTGCAGATGTTTTTCTTCGGCTGGAATGCCGATTATCCAGATCCGGAGAATTTTTTCTTTCTGCTCTCAGGGGCCGAAAGCAAGGTCGCCAGGGGCGGCGAGAATGCCGCCAACTATTCCAGTCCCGAATTCGACCGGCTGTTCGCGACGATGAAGAACATGGAGAACACCGGCCAGGAAGGAGCGCAGCGGCGTCTTGTCATTGCGCGCATGAACCGTGTTCTGCAACACGATGCGCCGTGGATTTTCGGCTTCCACCCGAAAACCTACACGCTCGGCCATGCCTGGCTGAAGAATCGCAAACCGGGCGGCGTTGGCAACAACATCCTCAAATATCAGCGCCTCGACATCGCCGAACGCGAACGGCGGCGCCAGGAATGGAACGCCCCGGTGCTGTGGCCGCTGGGTCTGTGCGCCGCGCTGCTCGGGTTTCTGGCCTGGCCGGCGGTGATTGCCTACCGGCGGCGCGAGCAGCGGCGCGGCGTGGATCCGCGATGATGAAGCGTCAGGGGAAAAGCGCAATGCACCGTCCGATTGCCGAGGGCGCAGCGAGAAGCGAAAATGCCTTCGTCAGGCATGAGAGCCTGTTTCTTGTTCCCGATGTCGGGTCTCTGCACCGGATTTCATAGCCATGTTTGCCTATCTTGTTCGTCGCCTGCTCTATGCCCTGCCGATTCTGATCGGGGTGAATCTCATCACCTTCGCCCTGTTCTTCGTTGTCAATTCGCCTGACGATATGGCGCGTGCGCAGCTCGGCGGCAAGCGGGTGACGGCCGAGGCGGTGGCTAAGTGGAAGGGCGAACGCGGTTACGACAAGCCGCTGTTCGTCAATGCGCAGGCACAAGGGACGGGCATGCTGACCGAAACCATTTTCTTTACTAAATCGGCGCGGCTGTTCGTCGGCGATTTCGGCCGCGCCGAGGATGGGCGCGACATCGGCCGCGAGATCCGTAGCCGCATGGGGCCGTCGCTGGCTATTGCTCTGCCGACCTTCATTCTCGGCTTGCTGGTGACGGTGAGTTGCGCGCTCTTTCTGGCCTTCTTCCGCGCCAGTGCGCTCGACTTCTGGGGTGTGGTGCTGTGTGTGGCGCTGATGTCGATTTCCGGCCTGTTCTACATCATTGGCGGGCAATACCTGTTCAGCAAGGTCTGGCGGCTGGTCCCTATTTCCGGTTATGCGGAAGGGCTGGACGCGTGGAAATTCGTCATCCTGCCGGTGCTGATCGGCGTCGTCGCCGGCATCGGTGCCGCGACGCGCTGGTATCGCACGATTTTCCTCGAGGAGGCGGGCAAGGACTACGTGCGCACGGCGCGCGCCAAGGGACTGTCGGAAATTGCCGTGTTCTTCCGGCATGTGTTGCGCAACGCCCTGATTCCGATTCTCACCGGGGTTGTGGTGGTCATCCCGACCCTGTTCATGGGCTCCTTGCTCACCGAGTCCTTCTTCGGCATTCCGGGACTGGGCAGCTATACCATCGACGCCATTCAGGCACAGGATTTTGCCGTCGTCCGCGCCATGGTTTTCATTGGCTCGGTGCTGTATATCGTCGGCCTGATGCTTACCGATATTTCCTATACCTTTGTCGATCCGAGGATACGGTTTGAATAGGGTTATGAAAAGAACCTGTCACCACAGAGACATAGAGACACAGAGGAAAATCCGGGAGAGTTTCTGGCATTTTCCGATTAGATCTCTGTGTCTCTGTGTCTCTGTGGTGAAACAGGGCGTTTCAGGATGTTTTCACCCATGAGTTTTCTTCCCGTCCTTCTCTGGTCCGATGCACTGATCTGGCTGCTGGTGATGGCAGGATGCGTGCTAGCTGCGGTTTCGTGGCGCAATCCGCCATTGCGCACGGCCTGGCGACGCCTCGGGCGGCGGCCCGGTGCCATGGCAGCGGCGACGGTGCTGGCGGCGTTTGTCTTCCTCGGTCTGCTCGATTCGCTGCATTATCGGCCGCGCCTCGACAGCCGCGTTCCCGGTGAACCGGCACACTATGCCATCGAAATGCTGTCGGCGCTTGATGCCTTGGTCATGCCCTTGCGCGTGAGGCACGAAAAAACGTATTCCGCGCCGCTTGCCACGCGCGCTTATGTCAAGGAATCGCTGGAATCGGTCGACGACGACGGGGGGCTGCGCAGTGTGCGCGAGTTTCCGCGCCTGAAGTTTGGCGGCGCGCATCTGGGCGATGCCGAGGCGGCGCGTACGGTCGATGTGTTGTATCGGGTGGTATTGGCCGAGGCCCTTGCTGTCTTGCTCTTCGGGGGGGGGGCTCTGGGTGTGGCGTATTTCCGGTCCTTGCGGCGTGCATGTTCCCTGATCGAGGCATGGCGCGGTCTCTGGCATGGGCGTGGTGATTTTGCCTGCCACGCCGTGCTTCTCAGCCTGGGTGTGTTGCTGCTGCTGTTCTTGCCGCTGTTCGCCCTGTGCGGCGATTACCACGTTTTCGGCACCGACAAGGTCGGTGCCGACGTTTTCTACCAGGTGCTGAAGAGCGTGCGCACTGGCCTGGTGATCGGCCTGGTAACGACCCTCGTCACCCTGCCGCTGGCGATCTTTCTCGGCATCTGTGCCGGCTATTTCCGTGGCTGGGTGGACGATCTGATTCAGTACGTCTATACCACCCTCAGTTCGATTCCCGGCGTGTTGCTGATTGCGGCGGCGGTGCTGATGATGCAGGTGCTTATCGACACCCATCCGCAGTGGTTCGTCACCGCCGCCGAACGCGCCGATCTGCGTCTGCTGGCCCTGTGTTTCATCCTCGGACTGACCAGCTGGACGAGCCTGTGCCGGCTACTGCGCGGCGAGACGCTGAAGCTGCGCGAGCTTGAATACATCCAGGCGGCGCAGGCCTTTGGCGTCTCCGACCTGCGCATTCTCCTGCGCCATATTCTGCCCAATCTGATGCATATCGTCATCATTTCGCTGGTCATGGACTTCTCCGGTCTGGTGTTGGCCGAAGCGGTGCTGTCCTACGTCGGCATTGGCGTCGATCCGACGATGATCAGTTTCGGCACCATGATCAACAACGCACGCATGGAAATGGCGCGCGAGCCGGCCGTCTGGTGGTCGCTGACAGCGGCCTTCCTGTTCATGTTCGCGCTCGTCCTGGCCGCCAACGTCCTGGCCGACGCTTTGCGCGATGCCTTCGATCCGAGATTGGGATGAAGAAATGAAAATAGCATTGACCACAACGAGAAGCAAAATTCTCGGCCGGCGGTTTAATCGAGCGTTGATAGGGGGTCCCGTTTTCAACTATTCCCTGGCTTTCGTTGTGCCCGTTGTGGTCAATCTTTTTGATCCCATACATCAAACCCGATGACTACCACGCCCTTGCTTTCCGTCCGTAAGCTGCGTACCGGTTTTGCCGCCGCAGACCGCGTGCGAACAGTCGTCGATGACGTCAGTTTCGAGCTTGCCGCCGGCGAAACGCTAGCTCTGCTCGGCGAGTCCGGTTGTGGCAAGTCGGCGACAGCGTTGTCGCTATTGCGCCTGCTGCCGGAAACCGGGCGGCTTCTGGGCGGGGCCGTGGCGTTCGAAGGGCGCGAGCTCTTGGCGCTGCCGGAAGCGGGGATGCGCGCCGTGCGTGGTGGCGGGATTGGCATGATTTTCCAGGAGCCGGCGACCAGCCTCAATCCGGTGATGACGGTTGGGCGGCAGATCAGCGAGGTTCTTGCGCGTCACCTCGGGCTGGTCGGCAAGGCGGCGCGAGAGCGTACCCTGGAACTGCTGGAGGCTGTTGGCATCGCCGATGCGGTACGGCGGCTGGATGAATACCCGTTCCAGCTTTCCGGCGGCATGAAGCAACGGGCGATGATCGCCATGGCGCTGGCCGGCGACCCACGCCTGCTGATTGCCGACGAGCCGACGACGGCGCTCGATGTGACCATCCAGGCGCAGATCCTCGACCTTCTGCGGCGTTTGCAAACCGAGCGCGGCATGGGCATGCTCCTGATCACGCACGATTTGGGCGTCGTCGCGCAGACGGCGCAGCGCGTGGCGGTCATGTACGCCGGCGAGATCGTCGAGGAAGCGCCGCGTGAGGCGTTCTTCATGGCGCCGCAGCATCCCTATACGCAAAAGCTTTTTTCCGCCTTGCCCGGCATGGCGCGGCGTGGCGGCCAGCTGGAAACCATTGCCGGGCAGGTGCCATCCCAGTTCGAGTCGCTTTCCGGCTGCCGTTTCGCCGCACGCTGTCCGCAGGCCTGGCCGCGTTGTCACGCCGAGGTTCCCGCCTGGCACCACGTTGGCGAAAATCATCGCCTGCGCTGCCATCTCCCCGAGGCGGCCGCACGTGCTGTCGTGTCTCATGCCGTGGCGTGTGGCACGCTGCCTGACGCCGCCGCGCATCCTTTACCACTACTCGAAGTGCGCGATCTATGCGTGTATTTTCCCCTCCGGCGTGGCTTCTTGCGGCGCGCGGCCGGTTTCGTCCGCGCCGTCGATGGGGTTTCTTTCAATCTGGGCCGTGCGCGCACCCTGGCACTCGTTGGCGAATCCGGTTGCGGCAAGACGAGCGTGGGTAAAGCCATTTTGCAACTGATTGCACCGACCTCGGGCAGCGTGCAGGTGCACGGGCGCGAACTGAGCGCCCTTTCGCGCCGTGCCTTGCGCCCGCTGCGCCGACAACTGCAGATGGTGTTCCAGGATCCTTTTGCCTCGCTCGATCCGCGTCTTCCGGTCGGCGAGATCATCGCCGAAGGGATGCGGGCTTTTGCCCCTGCCGCCGGGAAAGGCGCACGCCAGGCCGCGATCGCCGCACTACTCGAACAGGTCGGGCTGGAAGCGCAGGCCATGTACCGTTACCCGCACGAATTCTCCGGCGGGCAGCGCCAGCGCATCGCTATCGCACGTGCGCTGGCAGTACAGCCGGAACTGCTGGTGTGCGACGAACCGACTTCGGCTCTCGATGTCTCGGTGCAGGCGCAAATTCTCAATCTGCTCAAAACCCTGCAAGACGGGTTGGGGCTGGCCTACCTGTTCATCACGCATAATTTTGCCGTGGTCGAGTATCTGGCGCACGAGGTGGCGGTGATGTATCTCGGGCGTATTGTCGAGCGTGGCCGCGTCGACGAGGTGCTGCGTGCACCACAGCACCCCTATACACAGGCGTTGCTTGCCGCCGTGCCCGATATTGGCGGCGGCCGGGATCTACCGCTCATGCCGTTGGGTGGAGAAATGCCCTCGCCGGCGCATCCGCCGGCCGGTTGCCCGTTTCATCCGCGTTGTGCCCAGGTTCGCGCCGAATGCCGGAGCAAGGCTCCGCCCCTGCTCTGGCGCTCGCCCACGCATGCTTTTTACTGTCATCTTGCGAAAAAATTCTGAGGTTGATCAAATCGGCGCGGTTTCGGGAATTTTTATACCGTTTGCCTGTCAACCATCAGTCGACTTCCGACTATGCTGGGATCGAAGGCCGCTTCCCCGGTGCACGCCGTAGAGGGATAGGCCGTCCGCCTGTTTTCCCCAGCGCGGGCGAGAGCATGAAGGTATTGGTCGTATCGCGTAGGCGAGTGGGAGCAGCGCATGCCGAATACCAAGGTCAAGGGC
The DNA here is from genome assembly GCA_964440925.1 of uncultured Propionivibrio sp. Lineage (GTDB taxonomy): Bacteria > Pseudomonadota > Gammaproteobacteria > Burkholderiales > Rhodocyclaceae > Propionivibrio. The sequence goes on from CAYTWY010000041.1 coordinate 10,309, forward strand.
TTTCTTTTCCGTCTGGCTTTTTCTGCCAGCGTTTTCCTCGTTGCCACCGGCGTCACGCTCGAAATTGACGACCGTATCCGGGTAAACAGCGATTTCGTGCTCAGCGCGCAGGAAAAGGAATTCATCGCTTCGTTACCGACCCTGCGGGTAATGATCGATGACAATTTCACGCCGCTGTCTACTTACGATGAAAAGAGCGGTGGCTATCGCGGCATCAGCATCGATCTTTTTGCTCATGTCGCTGGCCAGCTCGGGCTGAAGTACCAGGTGCTGCAGCATCCGAATCTATCCTGGTCGGACAAGGTCGATCTGTTCCGGGAAAAGGAAGTCGATCTGCTGATGCCGGTCAGTTACACCGAGGATCGTGCTGGGTATGGGCTGTTTACGCGCGCTTTTTACGAAACCTATTATTGCGCCATCGAAAAGAAGGGGCATCATCTCCGGGTCAATGACGCCAAGGGACTCGCGGCTTATACGGTCGGGATGACCAAGGCCTCGGCGATCATTCCCTTCGTTTCTCCGCTCATTCCGGCGGAGAGAATGAGGATTTACGATACCCAGGCGGAGCTTTACCGGGCGGTACGTGACGGCAAGATCGATGTGGCCCTGCAGAACCAGTATGTGTTCCAGGAAGACCGCTTCAATATGGAATTCTTCGACCTGTCGGCGTTTTATACCCTGGTCGAGTTTCCGCGCAAGTATGCGTTCTTCCTGTACAAAAACGAACAGAACAAGGCGCTCGTCGATATCATCGACCGTTACCTGGCCGGTATCGATAACCGGAAGTCGATCGCCATGCACGAGCGTGGCGAGGACGAACTGATTCTGCGCTATTCCGAGCAGAAGCAGGAGAAGAGACTACTCCTGCTCGGTATCGGCGCGGCGGCGATCCTGCTTGTGCTCTTGGCTATCGCCTATTTCAACCACCGGCGCTATGCGGCGCGGCTGGCTTCCAGTCTGGCGCAGGTGCAGCAACAACAGATGGAACTGCGCGAAATCGAGGCGTTGCAGCGCACCATGCTTGATAACATCCAGGCGGGCGTGATCATCGTCGATCCGGAAACGCGGTGTATCGAAACGGTGAACCACGCGGCGGCGCAGATGATCGGTGTCGCGCCCGGAAAAATCGTCGGCAAGCGTTGTCATGCCTTCATTTGTCCGATGCAGGAGCATTGCTGTCCGGTGCTCGACGAAGGGAAAACGCTGGACAACATGGAGCGGGAATTACTATGTTTTGACGGGAAACGGCGCACGATTCTCAAGGCGGCGATGCGCGTCCAGGTCGGAGGAAAGGAGAAATTGCTCGAATCCTTTGTCGATATCACCGAACGCAAGCTGGCGGATATCGAGCTCGAACAGCATCGTCATCACCTTGAGGAAATGGTGGCTTCGCGTACCGCCGAACTGGCACAGGCGCGTGATGCCGCCGAGGCGGCCTCGCTTGCCAAGAGCTCTTTTCTGGCCAACATGAGCCATGAAATCCGCACGCCGATGAATGCCATCCTGGGGATGAGCAACGTCCTGCAGCGGAGCGGGGTCGATGCGACGCAGGCCGAGTATCTCGGCAAGATCGACGCTTCGGCCAGACATTTGCTCGGCGTCATCAACAGCATCCTTGACCTGTCAAAGATCGAGGCCGGCAAGTTCATGCTCGACGAGGCGCCGGTTTCCATTCCCGACCTGCTGCGCACCGTCTGTGCGATTACCGCCGAACGTGCCGAGGCCAGGTCGCTTCGCCTGCAGGTCGAAGCAGGCGACTTTCCAGCCAGTCTGCTCGGCGATCAGACACGCTTGCAGCAGGCGCTGCTCAATTATGTGACCAATGCCATCAAGTTCAGCGAACAAGGCGTTGTCACCGTGCGCGCTATCGCGCAGGAAACGAACGACGACTGGATCCTGGTGCGTTTCGAAGTCGAGGATGCCGGCATCGGCATCCAGCCGGAAACCTTGCCGCGCCTGTTCAGCGCCTTCGAACAGGCGGACAGTTCGACGACGCGCAAATATGGCGGAACCGGGCTCGGCTTGTCGATCACCCGGCGGCTGGCCGAGCTGATGGGCGGCGACGCCGGGGTGAAGAGCGCGCTGGGTGTGGGCAGCACCTTCTGGTTCACGGCGCGGCTGAAAATCCGGAAGGAGAACGCGCAGGAGAGCGACGAGCAGAAATCGTGTATCGACGCCGAGGCCGCGCTGCGGCAACGTTACGCCGGCCGCCGCATCCTGATTGTCGACGACGATGCGATGAACCGCGAGGTGGCACAACTGATCCTGAGCGGCGCCGGACTGGTCGTTGAAAGTGTCGAGGACGGCATCCAGGCTATCGGCAAGGCGCGTGATGCCGCCTATGACATCATCCTCATGGACATCCAGATGCCCCATCTCGACGGCCTGGAGGCGACGCGGCAGATTCGTCAGGTCGCCGGACTCGAGCACGTGCCGATCCTGGCCATGACCGCCAACGCCTTTGCCGAGGACCGGGTGCGCTGCATCGAGGCCGGGATGGACGATTTCCTGCTCAAACCCTTCGAACCGCTGGTGCTCTATGCCTTGCTGACGAAGTGGTTCAAGGTGGTCGATGCCGCGTGACGGCGGCGATGGGCGTCGGATTGCCGCTTAAGAATTCTGTCCCTGGATGATCAGGGTGTTGCCCGGTTTCAGGGTCTTGTTCGATTGCGGATTCCAGCGTTTCAGATCATCGGTACCGACACTGAAATGCCGGGCGATCGAGGCCAGCGTATCGCCCCGGCGTACGGTATAGCGCGTCAGTTTGGCCGTTTTTTTGTTTTTTGTCCCCGGCCCTGCTTTGGCCACGTTTTTATCGCTTCGCTTGCCGGCCGTTGTTGCGCTGGCGCGTGCCGGTAATGCGAGCTTGACTCCCGGACGTATGGTGTTTGCCTGTGAAGGATTGAGGCGTTTCAATTCGGCGACCGTGGTACGGTGGCTGCGGGCGATTGTGGCCAGGGTTTCCCCTTTGCGTACGGTGTACGGGCGGGAGGATGGCGTTTTCTCGGTCGCCGCTTCCGGCGCACGCGGCTGCTCCGGCAGGGCGGCCATGCTTGCCGTTTCTCCGCCGTTCTTGTTCGGCACCAGGAGCGGTGTTCCCGGTACCGGTTTTGACCGGGAATTGAAGCCATTGATCGATTTGAGACTCGCCAGGGTCAAACCAAAGCGTTTGGCGATGGCGGCCAGTTTTTCGCCTGCGCGCAAGGTGTAGGTTTGCCAGGAAGAGAGAGGTTTGTTGCTTTCCTGGTGTGCTTCCAGGTTGCTCTCGAAAACCTCGACCTTGTGCGCGGGAATGACGATTGGCGTTTCCGACTTGATGACCGGTCGGTTGTGCGCCGGGTTGAGCGCCACGAATTCCTGCACCGGAATCTCAGCCAGTTTGGCGGCGACCTTGACGTCGATATTTTCGGTCTTGACGACGGTATCGAAGTAGGGACGGTTGGGAACCTTGGGCAGATTCAGTTCGGCGACCAGGCGGCGATTGTTGAAAATGTTCTTCAGCGCCTGCAGCTTGGGCACGTAGTTGCGTGTTTCCGTTGGCATGTTCAGGCTGAGGTAATCGGTTGGCAGGTCGGCGCTGCGGTTCTTGTTGATCGCCCGCGCCACGGCGCCCTCGCCCCAGTTGTAGGATGCCAGCGCCAGGTGCCAGTCGCCGTGCATTTCGTAGATCGACTGGAGGTAGTCGAGCGCCGCCGAAGTTGAAGCGACGATGTCGCGTCGCTCGTCCTTCCACCAGTCCTGGTCGAGGTTGTAGCGTTTGCCGGTGGCCGGGATGAACTGCCACAGGCCGGACGCCTTGGCGCGCGAATAGGCCATCGGGTTGTAGGCGCTTTCCACCATCGGCAGCAGGGCCAGTTCCATGGGCATGCCGCGCTTGTCGAGTTCCTCGACGATGTAGTGCAGGTAGAGACGGCCGCGTTCGACGATGCGGCGCAGGTAATCAGGGTGGTTAAGGTACCACTGCTGCTGCGTCAGGACGAGGTCGGTATTGATGTCCGGCATGGAAAAACCGTTGCGTATGCGCTGGAACAGGTCGTCGGTTTCGCAGGTCAGGTCGATGGGCTCCGGCAGCGGTTGCGGTGCGGCGATTTCGACGAGCGGCAAGGGAGCGTCCCGGTCCGGCATCTTGCGTGTCCGGGCGAGCTTTTCCTCCGGCGTTTTTTCGGAAATCCGGTAACTCTGGAAAACGCTTGACGACGATTCGTTACGGGGTGCTTCCGGCGCGAGGTTCGCACAGCCGACCAGAACCACCAGCAGGGCGCTTGTGCAGCTTGTTCTGGCAAGGGCAAGGGTGCGTCGTCTCGTCATTCGTGATCCCTGTGCTGATCAATTGGCCGTTCCTCGATGCAGGCGGAGGCTGATCGGGAAGTGTGCTGGCCGGTGGGCAATTATAATGCCGCCTTCGTCCGGCGAAGGCAAGCTTTGCCCGGTATTTGCCTGACTGGAGCGGATGCCGGTGGCCGGTAATGCCGGCGGGCACTGGCTTTGGACGGTGTTTTCCGTTGGCCTTGCGCGGCGGTGAGCGAGGACGGGGGGGCGACGAAAATGAAAAAGCCCGGAAGATCCGGGCTTTTTCATTGTGTTGGCGGAGTGGACGGGACTCGAACCCGCGACCCCCGGCGTGACAGGCCGG
>CAYTWY010000042.1:0-14388 GCA_964440925.1 uncultured Propionivibrio sp.
CGGCAATCACTGCCAGCCTGTCGTCAAAAGGTAATTTGTGGTTTTTACCGGTCATGAAAATAATGAAAAATAAAAATGCGAACCACCAAGACACCAAGATGCACCAAGAGAAACAGAAAAATCGTTAGCCGCAAGGAAAGTAGCGCGTAACCAGAACGTTAATTTTTTACACGCCGTGGGGGTGGATAAAGCATCTCTCTTGGTGGAACTTGGTGCTCTTGGTGTCTTGGTGGTTCGCTGTTCCTGGTTAATCAATCGTTTTCGCTATACAGACGCTCTACGTACTCAACTGTCGGGCATACGATTTGACCAGCGGCCATTGGCGGCGGCTGACCGGCAGTTTTTCCGGAATGCCGCGCAGCAGCGCCTGCCATTGCGTCTCCGCATTTTCGTCGGTGCTTTTTTCGAACCCGATGATCGCCTCTCTGGCCGCCAGGGCGCTGCGGTGCAGGCGGATAAAGCGTTCAGAAAACTCTGCCTCAAGGTGGGTCAGCGATTCGTCGAGCAGGTATTCCCGGCTGGTCGTGCGTGCCGTGACGTACTTCAGTTCGGCCTTGAGATACAGAATGTCCGGAACCGGAATGAGCAGCAAGCGTCCGCGCTCGTGGCAGGACAGATGCGTCCGTGCGCCTTGCTGGATTTGCGCCAGCACCGGCAAGGGCTGGCGCGCGCGCTGCTGACAGACCTTGCGCAAGGCTTCGGCCAGACGCCCGGCACGCACGGGCTTGAGCAGATAATCGATAGCGTTCAGATCGAAAGCCTGCACGGCATAACTGTCGTAGGCGGTCACAAAAATGACGGCGGGCGGCTTTTCGAGTTGTCCGAGATGGCGCGCCAGCTCAATGCCGTCCATCTGCGGCATGCGGATATCGACGAGCAGCACATCGACGGCCTGCGTCGCGAGCATCTGGATGGCTTGCACACCATGGTTCGCCTCGCCAACCACGGTATTCGGTAATTCAACCGCCAGATCGGCGAGCAGGTCGCGCAAGCGCGCCCGCGCCGGGGCTTCATCGTCAACAATCAGTACGGACAGGCCGGAGGGATTCACCGTAGCGTACTCCGTCGGCACGGCAGAACGATATGCACATGATATTCGCGCTGCCCGGCGGCATTAAGCGCCTCGCGTGTTTCCAGACTCGCCTCCAGATCGTAATGAAGCGCCAATCGTTCGCGGATATTGGCCAGGGCCATATGGTTGCCGCCAGAAGCCCCGCCACCGGCAGGACAGGGATTGGACAGATCGATATGCAGCTCATCACCGCTGCGGGCAAAACGGATGCGTAGCGTCCCGCTCTCGCCCGCCGGTTCGATGCCGTGATACACCGCGTTTTCCAGCAAAGGTTGCAGCATCAGCGGCGGCACGCTGAGGTCGACGGGCACATCAACGACTTCCCATTCAACATTCAACCGTTCGCCCAGACGCAATTTTTCCAGATCGAGGTATTGCCGGCAGAGAGCGATCTCGTCGCCCAGCGGCAACAGATCGCGATGGTCTCGCATCAGGGCGCGAAACAGCTCGGCCAGTTCCTCCAGCGCGGTTTCGGCGCGTCGTGGTTCGCTGCGGATCAGCGACAGCACGGCATTCAGGCTGTTGAACAGGAAATGCGGACGAATGCGTGCGGTCAGCGCCTGCAGGCGGGCTTCGGCAAGCGCCGGAGAAAAAGCCCGCCAGCGCCACTCGAAATAGCACAGCATTGCCGCCGCCGCCCCGGCGCCGAGCAGTGCAGCACGAAAAACGCGCGCGCAGCCGCCGTCGTCCATGCCCATGAAGCGCCAGAAATCGAGCCACAGCACGGAGAACAGCGCCGTCAACAGAACGATCACCATCTGTGCCAGACGCAACGGCAGACGGCGCAGAAACGTCGCGAACAAGGCCAGCAGGGTCAGATTTAAAATCAGCAGCGGCTGCACCCAGGCGGAGACGACGACAAAGCGCGGCAACCATTCGCCCACGTCGCGCACGTTCACCAAGGCAGCGAACGCCGTGAGCAGATTGACGCCGAGCAAAAGACGCAGCATGACGCCGAAATTGCGGAAGTCCGGCAAGGGCAGGCGCGCCGGGTTTTGCTTTATACTTGGCATTTACGGGTTGTGGTGCCTGTCAGGGGTTCCATGGACCATCACCATCGACGACACACGCAGAAACCATGAGCGCATCGAATCCGAACCATTCTACACAATACACCTGGGCCGGACGGTTTTCCGAACCGATGTCCGACCTCGTCAAACGCTATACGGCCTCGGTCGGATTCGACCAGCGCATGTGGCGCCAGGACATTCGCGGTTCGCTGGCACACGCCCGGATGCTGGCGCGCCAGTCGATCATTGCCGCTGCCGACCTCACCGAAATCGAACGCGGCATGACACAGATCGCCAGTGAAATCGAATCCGGTGCTTTTATCTGGTCACTCGATCTGGAAGACGTACACCTCAATATCGAAAAACGCCTGACCACCCTCGTCGGCGATGCCGGTAAACGCCTGCACACCGGGCGCTCGCGCAACGATCAGGTAGCAACCGACATTCGCCTCTATCTGCGCGACGCCATCGACGACATCCTGACCCTGCTCCGCCAGTTCCAGCACAACCTGCTCGATCTGGCCGAACGCGAAGCGGAAACACCGATGCCCGGCTTCACCCACCTGCAGGTCGCGCAACCCATCACCTTCGGACACCACCTGCTGGCCTGGTTCGAAATGACCCGGCGCGATGCCGAGCGCTTCGCCGATGTCAGAAAGCGCACCAACCGGCTGCCGCTCGGTGCAGCCGCGCTGGCCGGCACCACCTACCCGATTGACCGCGAATTCGTCGCCGCCGAACTCGGCTTCGAAGGGGTCTGCGAAAATTCGCTCGATGCCGTCTCCGACCGCGATTTCGCCATCGAATTCTGCGCCGCGGCAGCGCTGCTGATGATGCACTTCTCGCGCATGTCGGAAGAGCTGGTTCTCTGGATGAACCCGCGTTTCGGTTTCGTCAGGATCGCCGACCGTTTCTGCACCGGCAGCTCGATCATGCCGCAGAAGAAGAACCCTGACGTTCCCGAACTGGCGCGCGGCAAGACCGGGCGCGTCTACGGCAACCTCAACGCCCTGCTGACCCTGATGAAAGGCCAGCCGCTGGCCTACAACAAGGACAATCAGGAAGACAAGGAACCGCTGTTCGACACCATCGACACGGTCACCGACACGCTGCGCATCTTTGCCGAAATGATCTCCGGCATCAGCGCCTGCCCTGAGGCTATGCGCTTGGCATTGAGCCAAGGATTTGCCACCGCCACCGACCTCGCCGATTACCTGACGCGCAAAGGGCTGCCCTTCCGCGACGCGCATGAAGCTGTCGGCCTCGCCGTACGCCGCGCCGAAGAACTCGGGATCGACCTGCCGCAACTGCCACTGGCCGAACTGCAAAGTTTTTCCCCGCTGATCAGTGAAGACATCTTTGCTGTACTCACCGTCGAAGGTTCGCTGGCTTCGCGCCAGCATACCGGCGGCACGGCACCGGCACAGGTGCGCACCGCCATCGCCCGTGCCCGCGCCGCGCTGTAAAAAATTTCCCATGGACAAAGTCGGCAAATACGAACTTGTCCGCGAACTCGGACGCGGCACCACAGCCACCGTCTACCTGGCCAACGACCCGTTCACCCAGCGGGAAGTGGCAGTCAAGCTTGCTTTCCCGGAAATCCTCAAACACCCGGAACACAGCACGCTGTATACGCACCTGTTCCTCAACGAGGCCTCGCTGGTCGGCAAACTCTCGCACCCGCACATCGTGCAGATTTACGACGCCGTGGTAGCCGAAGATCAGTGCTATATCGTCATGGAATACGTTCCGGGCGGCACACTCGAGCACTGCTGCCACGCAGACGCCCTGCTACCCGTCGAGCGGGTTGTCGAGATCATTTTCAAATGCACCCGTGCGCTCTACTTCGCGCACCGCCTCGGCATCACGCACCGCGACATCAAGCCGGCCAACATCCTCTTTTGCAACAGCGACCCGGACCGCAGCGACATCAAGATCTCCGACTTCGGCGCCGCTCTCGTCGAAGCCCCCGAGCACACCCAGGTCTCGGGTATCGGCTCGCCAGCCTACATGTCGCCGCAACAGGTAAGGGAACTGCCGCTCGACCACCAGACCGACATTTATTCACTCGGCGTCGTGATGTACCAGCTCCTTACCGGCCAACTGCCTTTCCAGGGCAATACCCACTACAACATCATCTACCAGATCATCCACCGCGAAGCGCCGCCACCTTCTTCACTCCGTCCCGACATTCCGCCGGCCATCGACCGCATCGTGGCGCGCGCCATGCACAAGGACACCACAAAGCGCTATGCCCACTGGCAGGAATTCGCGCACGACCTGGTACAGGCTTTCCGCAACCGGCAAATCGCCATTCCCGCGCGCGGCTTCGCCGAATCGGAGAAATTCGACACCCTGCGCGAAATGGGCTTTTTTTCCGATTTTTCCGACATCGAACTCTGGGAAATATTGCGCTTTTCCGAATGGCGCACCGTGGCCCCCGAGGAAATCGTCATGCGCGACGGCGATGCCGGTGATTTCTTCTGTTTCCTCGCCGAAGGCGAACTCACGGTCACCAAGAACGGCCACATGCTCAACCTGCTCACCGCTGGCGAATGTTTCGGTGAGATGGCGGTGATCGGCAAAAACAACCCGCCGCGCGGCGCCGACGTCACCGCACTGACCGAAGCCCGGCTGGTCACCGTACGCGGCGAGGCGCTGGGGCAGGCCTCCACCGCCTGCCGCATGCACTTCTATCAGGCCTTCCTTGAGGTGCTGTCCAGCCGCCTGTCCCAGGCCAACGCCCGTCTGGCCGCAGTCTAGGCCCAAGACAAGGCAGCGGAAGGCCGATTAGTCGGCGTTACGCCAGTACCGGCTCTTCAGCCCCCGGTCTTCCATCAACTGGAAGCTGCTGCGTACAATTCCCGTCGTCGCATCAAACAGCACGTTGAAACGCGCCCCAGTCCCCATGCCGTCATAAAAACGCCATTCCCAAGCCAGTTCGTTTCGCTCGGCAAAGAAAACCGTCCATTGCGGCGCCGACGGGCCAAGGATACGCAGCACTTCTTCCTTGGTCGTTTTGTCGTTCTGGATACGCGCGAAATTCTTTTCGGTCAGGGCATTCTCCACGCGTTCGACTCGCCCATCCGGAGCAAGGAACACCATGTCTGTTGTCGTCCCCCACGGACCGTGCGGATAGGCCAGTTGCACGCGCCCGTCCGGATCGTCCCAACGCATCGCCGGCTGGCCCATACGGACCAGAACGTCGTCGAGCGAGGACTCACCGGGAACGAGTGCCTTGCCGCCGACGACGGCACAACCGGACAAAAACAGTGCAACGACACACAGCACCGCGCGCGTTAACCCCAGAAACCGTCTGTTCATTTGCCTCTCCTTCGTCACCGCGGCCGGAAACGGCAGCCACGCCGGATCAATCGGGCGCCGCAATACCGGCAAGCAACTGCTTCAATTCACCGCTCTGGTGCAATTCCAGCATGATGTCGCAACCGCCAATGAATTCGCCGCGAATGTACAACTGCGGCAGGGTCGGCCAGTTGGAAAACACCTTGACCCCCTCGCGTATGGCCGCGTCTTCAAGCACATTGACGCTGAAAAACAACGGCAGGTTATTGGCCTGCAGGATCTGCACCGCCTTGGCCGAAAAACCGCACAGCGGCACCCTCGGCGAGCCCTTCATGTAAAGCACCACGGGATGGCTGCTTACCTGTTCCCGGATCAATTCCTGTACGTCCATACTTTCCTCGTTTCACTACACCAATCCACCGCGCCAGCGGAAAGTCTACCGGTTTGCGCCGGCAAGCGCCAACATCGCCGCCATTTCAAATCTCCGCGCGCCACACGCCTCCGCTGACGCGCTCGGTGCCTGCCACATCGCGCCAGGAAGAAACTAGCGAGAACCCGGCGTGCTGCAGCAGTTCACGAACGTTGACCGCCTGATCGTAGCCATGTTCAATCAGCAGCCAGCCCTGCGCCGACAGATGCGCGGACGCCCCGTCGATAATGGCGCGGATGCACTGCAAGCCATCGCCACCAGCGACGCCATCGGTCAGCGCCGTCTGCGGCTCGAAGGGCAAACCGTCCTGCTGCAGATGCGGATCGCCAGCCACCACATAAGGGGGGTTGGTCACAATCAGATCAAAACGTTCCGCGCCGAATGGCGCATACCAGTCGCCTTCAAGGAAACGGACCGCCACGCCATGCCGTCGTGCATTATCGCGAGCTACCGCCAGCGCTGCCGCCGAACAATCGACAGCGGTCAGCTCGGCGGCCGGACAAAGCCGCGCCAGCATGATGGCGACAATCCCCGAGCCGGTCCCCAGATCGAGCACGCGCGGCGCCAACCATTGGCGCAGGCTTTCGGCCGCCTGCCCGACCAGCACTTCGGTATCGGGGCGGGGAATCAGCACATCGGGCGTAACGCGAAATTCCAGATCAAGAAAGAAGGTGCTCCCCAGCAGATACGCCAGCGGCTCACCCGCTGCACGACGCGCCAGCAAGGCGTCGAATTGCGCGGACTGTGCCGCGCTCATCACCTGCTCGGGGTGGGCAATCAGACGGGCATGCGTGCACGCACAGACATGCTCGAGCAGCAAGCGGGCATCCAGCCGGTCGATCTGCTGGCTGGCTCGCCGCCAGGCATCGCCGATCAGCATTTCGTAAGTCCTGGAAAAACGGTTGAACCACAACGTGCACCACGTACACCACGAGAAGCACGGATTTCGCTGTGTCCGTCGTGTTCGTTGTGGTTAATTGCCGCGTTCAAACTCATTCCGAACCCGACAACGCCGCGAGTTGTTCCGCCTGATGCTCGGTCGACAAAGCGCCGGTCAGTTCATCGAGATCGCCGTCCATGATCGAATCAATCTTGTACAACGTCAGATTGATGCGGTGATCCGTCACCCGACCCTGCGGAAAATTATAGGTACGGATGCGCTCCGAACGATCCCCGCTGCCGACCAGGCTCTTGCGCTCCGAAGCCATCTTCGCATGCTGCTCGCGTTCCTGCGCGTCCTTGATGCGCGCCACCAGCACCGACATGGCCTGCGCCTTGTTCTTGTGCTGCGAGCGACCGTCCTGGCATTCGACCACGATGCCGGTCGGTAAATGCACGATACGCACGGCGGAATCGGTTTTGTTGATGTGCTGTCCGCCGGCCCCGGAAGCCCGGAAGGTGTCGATACGGATTTCCGCCGGATTGATGTGCACGTCTTCCAGCTCATCGGCCTCTGGCATCACCGCGACCGTACACGCCGAAGTATGGATACGGCCCTGCGCCTCGGTTTCCGGCACACGCTGCACGCGGTGTGCGCCCGACTCGAACTTGAGCTTTGAATAGACGCCACTGCCCACGATGCGGGCGATCACTTCACGATAGCCGCCAATTTCCGACTCACTCGCCGACACAATCTCGACCTGCCAGCGCTGACGCTCGGCAAAGCGGGTGTACATGCGGAAGAGACTGCCGGCAAACAGCGCCGATTCGTCGCCGCCCGTGCCCGCCCGGATTTCCAGAAAGACGTTGCGGTCATCGTTGGCATCTTTCGGCAGCAACAGCCGCTGCAACTCGCTCTCGATTTCCGGCAGACGCTCCCTGGCCGATTTCAGCTCAGCCTCGGCCAGCTCCTTCATTTCGGCATCGGCCATCATCTCCTGCGCCGACTGCATATCGGCCTCTGTCTGCTGCCAGCGTTTGTAGAGCGCCACCACCGGCCCGAGTTCGGCATGCTCCCGACTCAGCTTGCGGTATTGCTCCATGTCACGCGTCGCCTCACCGCTGGCCAGAATACGATCCAGCTCGTCGAGCCGGCCGACAAGGTTTTCCAGTTTGTCTCGGATGCTTTGTTTCATTTTTTGTCAGTCAATAAAAACATTTCGAACCACAACAGGCACAACGATAACCATTTGTTTTGTATTGTTTTTTTCCATACCCTCCTGAGGCATTCTGTTCCTGGTGTTTCGAGTGTTTTTCTTTTGATTTTCGTAGTGTGCGTTGTGCCCGTTGTGGTTAATCATCGTTCACACTCATCGCCATGCAGATGAAACAACCGCGAGATAATCGTCGGTACTTCGCTGTGCGCCGCTTCCCATTGCCCCAGGGCATGGCTTGGCGCATGCAGGAACTTGTTGCTCAGACGCTGCGACAACTGTTCGAGGACGCGCGCTGGCGCCTCGCCGCGCGCCAGCAACTTGCCGGCACGCTCGACCTCATGCCGGCGCATACGCTCGACGCTGTCGCGCAGGGCACGGATAAGCGGCACACTCTCCCGCGTCTGCAGCCAGGCGAGAAAATCGATCATGCGCCCGGCAATCATCGACTCGGCATCATGCACCGCCGACTGTCGCGACGCCTTTCCGCTATCGACGATGCGCACCAGATCGTCGACCGTATACAGGGATACCCCGTCAAGCGCCCCCGCTTCCATCTCGACATCGCGCGGTACGGCCAGATCGACGATGAACATCGGTTTGCCCGCCCGCGCGCGCAGCGCCCGTTCGACCATGCCGAGGCCGATGATCGGCAACTGGCTGGCGGTACACGAGACGACGATATCGAATTCGGCCAGCCGCTCGCCTAGTTCCTCCAGACGGATGGCCGTGGCGGAAAACCGCTCGGCCAGACCGCGACCGCGGTCGATGCTGCGGTTGGCAACAACAATCTGCCGCGGCCGCTGCGCGGAAAAATGCGTCGCGCACAGTTCGATCATCTCGCCGGCGCCGATGAACAGCACGCGCTGCGCGTCGATCCGCCCGCACGCCGCTTCGGCCAGGCATACGGCCGCAGCAGCCATGGAGACAATGTTGTTGCCGATCGCCGTCGTCGAACGCACATCCTTGGCTACCGCAAACGCTTCCTGAAGCAGCCGGTCGAGCGTCATGCCCAGCGTCCCACCGGTGCGGGCAACGCGCACCGCATCCTTCATCTGCCCAAGAATCTGCGGCTCGCCGAGCACCATCGAATCGAGACCGCTGGCGACGCGAAAGGCGTGACGCACGGCATCGCGGCCACAGCAGCGGTAGAGATAAGGCATCATTTCCGGCGCCGCCACCTGTCGATACGAGGCCCACCAATCGAGTACCGATTGCGGCGCCTCGGTCTGGCAGTACAGTTCGGTCCGGTTACAGGTCGACAGGATCACCGCCTCGGCGATCTGCGCCTCGGCCGACAGTTCGGCCAGCGCACGCGGCAACTCTTCAACGTGGAAAGCCAGCCGCTCGCGCACGCAAAGCGGAGTCGAGCGATAGTTGACACCGAAAACGAAGAGGGCCATGCCGGAGAGACCTGCCGAAGGAAGCGGAAGCGCTCTGATTATAGCATCCGGGGCACGCCCTTCCGGCACGAACAGCCAGCCGCGCCAGGGCACGGACGGCTCACCAGTGCGGACACGTCGCGGCGAGTTGTTTCAGCTCCTGCCGCGCTTGCCGGTAATCGGGAAAAACCTCGCCGACGACCGCCCAGAAGCCGGCACTGTGGTTCATTTCACGCAGATGCGCCAGTTCGTGCACAGCGACATAGTCGACGATATGCAGGGAAAAATGGATCAGCCGCCAGTTGAGGCGGATGCCCGTCCGCTGGCTGCAACTGCCCCAGCGCGTGCGTGCGGATGAGAGACTGAGCGGCGGGACGCGCAGTCCGAGCGCCTGGGCATAGTGCTCAAGCCGTTCGGCAAACAGGCGGAGCGCCCGTTCTCGCAGGGCTTTTTCCAGAATGCGTGGGGCGTCGGCTGGCGTCCGCAGACACAGGGTGAGTACTGGCGCGGCCTGCTCGTTCCACAGCCCACGGTTGTTACCGCAGGCCAGGCGGACTTCGAGCAACCGGCCAAGCCAGGGCAACTGGACGCCATCACGGATCTGCAGGGCTTGAGGGCGACGCTGGCCACACCACTCGTCGAGTTTCCCGGCGACCCAGTCGCTGTGTCGCCGGATCAGTGATTCGATTTCGCTCAGTGACGCCCGCTGGGGAGCGCCCACCCGAAGTCCGCGGTGGTCGATCGACAATCCGATGCTGCGCCGCGGGCTGCGGCGCAACACATAAGGAACGATACGCTCGCCAAGGGCGATGGTGCGCGGCGATTCGTTTCCGGCCAGCGGTTTTTCCCTGCTGAGGGCAAGCTCAGCCTGCCACGGCATGGGCAGCATCGGGATAGCAATGCGGCGAGATACGCCGCATTTCAGCTTCGATCCAGCGCTCGGCAAGGGCGGTGATTTCATCGGCCGTTTTGCCCGCCGGATCAATGGCCGGCCCGATACTGACAGTAATCACCCCAGCCCTCTTGACGAAAGCGTTCTTGCCCCAGAATTCGCCGGCGTTATGCGCCACCGGAATCACCGGCGCGCCGGCGTGGATCGCCAGATGCGCACCGCCCGACTTGAAGCGCGCCGAAGCGCCGGGACGAATGCGCGTCCCTTCGGGGAAAATGGCCACCGAGATGTTGTGCTGCAAACGTTCCGTCCCCTGTCGCACGACCTGGCGCAGGGCTTCCTTGCCCGATTTGCGGTTGATCGAGATCATTTTCGCTGCAGCCAGACCCCAGCCCAGGAAAGGAATCAGCAGCAGGGACTTCTTCATGACAAAAACCAGGGGCGGGAAGATCTGCTGCAGGCTGACGGTTTCCCAGGCGGATTGATGTTTGCAGAGCACCACGCACGGGGTTTGCGGAATGTTTTCACGTCCGACGATCCGGTAGTGCAGCCCGAGAATATACCGGCACGAGGCCAGAATCAGGGTGTACCAGACGGTGATGATCCGGAAGCGAAAGCGGATCGGCAGGACAAAGGCCAGCGCGACCAGGAAACCGGCCGGGGCGGTAATCAGGATCGCCAGCAGCGAAAAAATGACTGAACGGATAAACGCCATCATGATGGATTCAGGATGTACTCAACAGCGCTGGCCAGATCAGCGAATATCAGGGTGTCGGGAGGAATGTCCCCGTTGGCCTGGGTCGCCGTGCCTTTGCCGGTCAGTACCAGCACCGGCTGGGCTCCTGCGGCCACCGCCGCCTGCAGATCGCGCAGCGAATCGCCAACGGCGAAGACGCCGGTCAGATCGGTATTGAAACAGGCGGCAATGCGGTCGAGCATGCCGGGTTTCGGTTTGCGGCAATCGCACTTCGAATCGGCGGCATGCGGGCAATAGTAGATGGCGTCAATGCGGCCACCGAGAGCCTGCGCGGCACGGTGCATCTTGTCGTGCATGGCATTGAGCGTATCCATGTCGAACAGGCCGCGGCCGATGCCCGACTGGTTGGTGGCGACTACCACCTTGTAGCCCGCCTGGCTGAGCTTGGCAATGGCTTCCAGACTGCCGGGAATCGCCTTCCACTCGGACGGCGATTTGATGTAGTGCTCGGAGTCGTAGTTGATGACGCCGTCGCGATCAAGGATGACGAGTTTCATACGCCCAGTTTCGAAATGTCGGCTACTGCATTGAGTTGATCGAAGAGTGCCTTGAGCAGACCCAGACGGTTGATGCGCACGGCAGAATCATCAACGTTGACCATCACTTTGTCAAAGAAATGATCGACTTCGGCACGCACCGAGGCCAGCGCCCTGAGGGCTTCGGCATAAGCCTCGCTGGCAACGTGCGCCTTGACCCGTGGCGCGATCTCCTGAACGCGGGCAAACAGGACTTTTTCCGCCTCTTCACACAGCAGGGCGGCATCCGGGGCCGGCAGTTCGGTCTCGGCCTTTTTCAGGATGTTGCCGATCCGCTTGTTGGCCGCGGCCAGTGCCAGTGCTTCGGGCAAGGCCAGGAAAGCGCGCACGGCGTCCAGCTTGGCTGGCACCAGATCAATACGGGTCGGGGCTTGCGCGAGGACGGCTTCAACCACCTCCTGGGCGTGTCCGGCGTCTTTCAGCAGACCGCGCAGACGGTCGAACATGAAATCAAGCAGGGGTTCGGTGACCGGTTGGGTCAGTACGCCCGGCGCGAAACCGGCCTGTGCATCGGCGATCAGTTCGGCAAGATCGAGCGGCAGCGGCGATTCCATCAGGATACGCAGCACGCCGAGCGCGGCACGGCGCAGACCGAAGGGGTCCTTGTCGCCGGTCGGAATCTGGCCGATACCGAAGAATCCGCTCAGCGCATCGAGTTTGTCGGCCAGTGCTGCGGCGCAGGCGATTTGCCCTTGCGGCAAGGCGTCGCCAGCAAAACGCGGCTGGTAATGGCTTTGTACGGCGTCGGCGACAGCGGCATCCTCGCCATCATGCAAGGCGTAGTAGCGCCCCATGATGCCTTGCAGCTCGGGGAATTCGCCGACCATGTCGGTGACCAGATCGGCCTTGGCCAGGCGTGCCGCACGCGCGGCCAGCGAGGCGTCGGCACCCAGACGCACGGCAATTTTCCGGGACAGCTCTTCGAGGCGTTCGACGCGTTGCAGTACCGAACCGATCTTGTTGTGATAGACGACGTTGCCCAGCTTGTCGAGGCGCGAGGCGAGCGTGGTCTTGCGATCCTGGTTGTAGAAGAAACGGGCATCGGAGAGGCGCGGACGGACGACGCGGGCATTGCCGCCGACGATGTGTTTCGGATCATCAACCTGCATGTTGGAGACGATCAGGAATTTGTTGAGCAGCTTCTTCGAAGCGTCAAGCAACGGGAAGTATTTCTGGTTCTGCTGCATGGTCAGAATCAGGCATTCCTGCGGTACTTCGAGGTATTCGGATTCAAACTCGCCGACATAAACGACCGGCCATTCGACCAGCGCAGTCACTTCGTCGAGCAGGCCGTCGGACGGGTTGATCGTGGCATTCAGCTCTTTGGCCTTGGCATCGAGTTGGGCGGCAATGCTGGCGCGGCGTTCGGCGAAGCTGACGACGACCTTGCCTTGTGTCCGGAGCGTTTCGGCGTAGCTGTCGGCGTTCTTGATGGTGATGTCGCCGCTCGACAGGAAGCGGTGACCGCGGGTGATCGTGCGGCTTTGCAGGCCAAGCACTTCGCCCGGTACAACACGTTCGCCGTGCAGCAGAATCAAGCCGTGCACCGGACGCACGAACTGGTGGTCAGTATCGCCCCAGCGCATGAGTTTCGGGATCGGCAGTTTTTTCAGTGCCTCGGCGACGATCCCGGCGAGCACGGCATCCAGCGAAACTCCCTTGATCGTGGCTTCGTAGAAAAGCGCCTCGGCTTTGCCATCCATGCGCTTTTCAAAGCGGGTGATTTCGGACACTGGGATGGCTTTGGCTTCGAGCTTCTTGAGCAGAGCCTGGGTCGGCTGGCCGCTGGCATCAAGCGCGACGCTGACCGGCATGATCTTTTCGGTGACCGAAGCGTCGGGAGCAACCGCGCGCACGCCCGGAACCAGAATGGCCAGACGGCGGGGCGTGGCGAACCACTGGTACGTGTTGGCGTCGGTCAGCAGATTGCGGCTGGCCAGCCCGGCGTGAATCTGCGCCGAGAAGACTTCGCCTAGGCGCGACAAGGCCTTGGGCGGCAGTTCTTCGGTGAGGAGTTCGACTAAGAGTGTAGCGGTCATGTTATTTGCCCTCCCCGAGACGGCCTTTGCACATCGGGAAGCCGAGGACTTCGCGTGAGTTGTAGTAAGACTGGGCGACTTCGCGGGCCAGAGCGCGCACGCGGCCGATATACGCGGCGCGTTCGGTGACCGAGATGGCGCCGTGCGCATCCAGCATGTTGAAGCAGTGTGAGCACTTCATCACCTGCTCGAAGGCCGGTAGCGCCAGAGCCAGCCCCATCAGGCGCTTGGCTTCGGATTCGTGGTCGCTGAAATGACGGAAGAGCATCTCGACGTTGGAGTGCTCGAAGTTGTATTTCGACTGCTCGACTTCGTTCTGGTGGTAGACATCGCCGTAGGTCAGACGGTAACCGGGGCCTTCGGCCCAGACCAGGTCATAGACGTTTTCGACGCCTTGCAGGTACATCGCCAGCCGTTCGAGGCCGTAGGTGATTTCGCCGAGCACCGGCTTGCAGGTCAGTGAGCCGACTTCCTGAAAATAGGTGAACTGGGTCACTTCCATGCCGTCCAGCCAGACTTCCCAGCCCAGACCCCAGGCACCCAGCGTCGGCGATTCCCAGTCGTCCTCGACAAAGCGGATGTCGTGTTCCTTGAGATTGATGCCCAGCGCTTCGAGCGATTGCAGGTAGAGTTCCTGGATATTGTCGGGTGACGGTTTCAGGACGACCTGATACTGGTAATAATGCTGCAGACGGTTCGGGTTCTCGCCGTAACGCCCATCCTTCGGGCGGCGCGATGGCTGCACGAACGCCGCATTCCACGGCTCCGGGCCGATGGCGCGCAGAAAGGTGGCGGTATGGAAGGTGCCGGCACCGACCTCGATATCGTAAGGCTGGAGCAGCGCACACCCCTGTTTGTCCCAGAAACTCTGGAG
>CAYTWY010000043.1:0-14362 GCA_964440925.1 uncultured Propionivibrio sp.
TCTTCGACGGTGATGATTTTTTTCTCGGTGGTATTCAGCTCGGCCAGCGCGGCATAAAGTGTCGTCGTCTTGCCGCTCCCCGTCGGCCCGGTCACCAGCACCATACCGCTGGGCCGACGTACGGCATGACGCAGGCGTTCCAGCGTACGTTCCGGCATGTTCAGCTTGTCCAGCCCGAGCAGGCCGGTATTCTGGTTGAGCAGGCGCATGACGACCGATTCGCCGTATTGCGTCGGCATGGTCGAGATACGCACGTCGACCGGATTGTTGCGCACCTTGATGGCAAAGCGTCCGTCCTGCGGCAGGCGTTTTTCGGAAATATCCAGCCCGGACATCAGCTTCAGGCGCAGCGCCAGCGCCGGCGCGATCTTGGCGTCGGCTTCCATCTGCACATGCAGCACCCCGTCGATACGGAAACGCACGCGCAGCGCAGCGGCCTGCGGCTCGATGTGGATGTCGGAGGCGCGCGCGCGCATCGCTTCCTCGAACACCGTCTGCAGCAGTTTGACGACCGGCGCTTCCTCGGCGCCTGGCGCGGTACCGAGAAGTTCGCCGAATTCGACCGGCACGTCGCCCAGATCGGCGGTCAGTTCCTTGGCCAGGCCGCTGATTTCCTCGGTGCGCCGATAGACGCGGTCGATCAGCGCCAGCAGCGCGCTCTCGCCAACCACGGCCAGATCGATTTCGCGCCGCAGCAGACGCAGCACATCGTCGTAGGCCTGCAGATCGGTCGGGTCAACGAAACCGACCTGCAGCAGCCCATTCTCCTCGCCCAGCACCAGCGCCCGGTAACGCCGCGCCTGCGCTTCCGGCAACAGCCGGATCAGCTCCGCCTTGGGGACGAAATGTTTGAGATCGACGAAGGGAATGTGCAGCTGCCGTGCCAGCGCCTGCGAAATCGCCTCTTCCGTAACGAAGGCGCTTTCGACGACAATACGTCCCAGTTTGCGTCCGCTGCGCTTTTGCTCATCCAAGGCAAACTTGAGTTGCTCGGGGGTCAACAACCCCTGCTGTATGAGCAAATCGCCCAGACGTATTTTTTCCGGCCGCGCCATTGCAAGCTCCAGTAATCTTACAAGTATTTACGCTAAGCAACTGATTCTAACCCGTTTGGGGAAACCCCCACCTGTTTTTTTGGGAGACGCCTTGACCGCTGTTGTTTTATTCCAACCCGAGATCCCGCCCAACACCGGCAACGTCATCCGCCTGTGCGCCAACACCGGCTGCGAACTGCACCTCGTCGAGCCGCTCGGCTTCCGCTGGGAGGATCGTTCGCTCAAGCGCGCCGGCCTCGATTACCACGAATTTGCCCGCGTTTTCCGCCACCCCGACTGGGCGGCGTGCCAGACAGCGCTCGCCGGTCGCCGCCTGTTCGCCATGACCACCAAGGCGGCGCAATGCTTCGACGCGCCACATTTCAACACCGACGATGTGTTCGTTTTCGGCTGCGAAACACGCGGCCTGCCCGGCGAGGTGCTGGATGAATTTCCGCCCGAGTGCCGTCTGCGTCTGCCGATGCGCGCCGGACAGCGCAGCCTGAACCTGTCCAATGCCGTCGCCGTGATGGTCTTCGAAGCCTGGCGGCAACAGAGGTTTGCCGGCGGACTTTAGGGGGAAAACGGGACGAGGACGCCCGGTCACCAATCACCGGTGCTTTTCCGGCGCGGTAAAGATCCGCTGACGTCAGGCCATTTCGACCTTGGGATCGCGGCTCAGTAGTTGCTCGACCGCCGTTTGCGCCGGCAGATCGCGGTGCAGGATGGCATCAACGGCGCGGGTGATCGGCATGTCGATGCCCAGCCTTTCGGCCAGCGCCGCCACTTCGCGCGCCGTACTGACGCCCTCGGCGACGTGTCCGAGTTCCTTGAGGATTTGCGCCAGCGTCCGGCCGGCGGCCAGCGCCAGACCGACCTGCCGGTTACGCGACAGGTCGCCGGTGCAGGTCAGCACCAGATCGCCCATGCCGGCCAGCCCCATGAAAGTTTCGCTGCGCCCGCCGAGCGCCACACCGAGGCGGGCGATCTCGGCCAACCCGCGCGTCAGCAGCGCCGCCCGGGCGTTGTAGCCAAAGCCGAGGCCGTCGCAGATGCCGGCGGCGATGGCCATGACGTTCTTCACCGCCCCGCCGACCTCGACGCCGGGCAGATCGTCGTTGGCATAGATGCGCAGCCGCGGGCTATGCAGCGCCAGCGCCGTTTGCCGGGCGAAATCGGCGTCGTTGGCCGCTAGCGTAATCGCCGTCGGCAGGCCGCGCGCCACTTCCTCGGCAAAGCTCGGTCCGGTCAGCGCGCCATAGCGCGCTTCCCGACCGAGTTCCTCGGCGACGATCTCGTGCGGCAGCTTCGCCGTCCCGGCCTCCATGCCCTTGCACACCCAGAGCAGGGGCTGGCCGGTGCCGCACTCGCGCACGCGCTGCAGCGTCGGGCGAAAGCCGATGAGCGGCGTGGCCAGCACGACCAGCTCGGCGCCATCAAGCGCGGCGGAAAAATCACGGGCAACGTGCAAGGCGTCGGGCAGAAGAAAACCGGGGAAGAACTGCTTGTTCTCGCGCTCGTCGAGCATGGTCTGGGTCACGTCGTCTTCGCGCGTCCACAAGCTCACCCGATGCCGGGCGCTGAAGGTGATAGCCAGTGCCGTTCCCCAGGCGCCGGCACCGATGATCGTCAGATTCAATCTAGAAACCCCACACCTGGTTGGCGCGCACGAAGCCGCCCTGCCCGTCGCGATGGCGCACCCTGACCCAGCCACCGGGGACGGTCTCCAGGTAGTCGAGCAGCACGTCCTTTTCAGCGGCAAAAAGCGGCGGCGAGGCTTCGTCGGCTTTCGGCCGGATCTCGGCGCGCGCCGCCGTGACGATTACCGTACGTTTCTCGGCCAGGAACTTCTTTTCGATCCAAGCCAGCGCCCCCTCGGCATCGCGCACCTTGCCCCAGCCCTCCAGGCTTACCACCAGCTCGACCGGCGTTCCTTCGCGGATCACGAACAGCTTGCTGCCCCGCTGCGACTGCACGTCGTACAGCACCGCCGCGGCATTCACCGACCGATATTCGATCGCCATCGCCGGTAACGCCGCCACCATCAGACACCAGGTCAGCACTCGCTTCATGCTTTCGCCTCCTTACTGGATGGGAACGTCCCCCTTGCCGCCCGGCGCCGCTTCCTGCTCCTTGCGCCGCGCATAGAGCGCCTCGAAGTTGACGGGCTGCAGCACGACGGCCGGGAACCCGGCGCGCGTCACGGCGTCGGCCACGGCTTCGCGCGCATAGGGGAAGAGGATGTTCGGGCAGGCGACCGACAGCAACGGCTCGATATTTTCTTCCGGGATATTGCGTACGCGGAAGATTCCGCCCTGGCCGACTTCAACCAGGAACACCGTTTTCTCGCCCAGCTTGGCGGTTACCGTCACCGTCAGCACCACTTCGTAGATCTCGTCGGCGACGCGCTGGATGCCGGTTTCGAGTTGCAGCCCGACTTCCGGCGTATCGGTTTCGAGGAAGATGGCTGGCGCATTCGGAACCTCCAGCGACAGGTCCTTGACATAGACCTTCTCGATGGCAAACAACGGGGATTCTTGTTCAGTCATGATGTTTTCTTGGTTGGGTTGAAGAAGGGAAGGAGAAAAAGTCCGGCCGACACCGGCTCAGGCCGTCTCGCCGGAAAGCAGCGGCAGGAGTTTGCCGGCCTGATCGAGCGCCATCAGATCGTCACAGCCGCCCACGTGGGTCTGGCCAATGAAGATTTGCGGCACCGTGCGCCGGCCGGTTTTTTCCATCATTTCGGCGCGCCGGTCGGGGTCGAGATCGACACGCACTTTCTCGATCTCGCTCACCCCGCGGGCGCGCAACAGTTGCTCGGCACGCACGCAATACGGGCAAACCGCTGTCGAATACATCAGCACCGGCAGCGCGGCACTCATTTTTTGGCGCCCTTTTTAAGGGGCAAACCGGCGGCCTGCCAGGCCTCGATGCCGCCGGAGAGACAATGCGCCTTGCCAAAACCACGCCCGGCGAGTTCCCGGCAGACGCCTTGTGCGCGCGAACCGTTGCGGCAGACGACGACGATCGGCTTTTCCTTGCTGTTTTCCAGGTCGCCGAGACGGTCGTTCAAATCGCCCTGGGGGATGTTGCGCGACTCGGGAATGTGTCCGGCAACGTATTCGGATACCTCGCGCACGTCGAGCAAGACCCCCTCATGACGGTTGACCAGCAACGTCGCCTGCGTCGGCGACAGAGCAAAGCGCGTATCCGGACGCCGCCACAAACCGGCCAGCAACATGCCACCGCTGATCAGCGCGATCGCCACGAGAAGAAGATTCTGTTGTATGAAATCCAAACTAGGCTCCCTGTTTTTTACAGTCGCATCATTACCGTACGCGCAAACCGCAAAGTACCGCGGTCTCCATGGCTTCAATACGCAATGTCACCACAAAACACATCCCGCATCATGCCGATCAACTGCAGCGTGCGCCGGTCATCCACCCGGTAATAGACCCGATTGGCATCCTTGCGCGTCACCAGAACGCCTTTGTCGCGCAGGATAGCGAGGTGCTGCGAGATATTGCTCTGCGACGTCCCGACCACTTCGACGATCTCCTGCACGCGGACTTCGCGGTCACCGATCACGCACAGCATTTTCAGGCGCAGAGGATGAGCCATCGCTTTCAGGGCCCGCGCTGCGCGCTCGATGTTTTCCTGCTTGTCGATAAGCTCCAATTCACTCGCCACGCTGCAGACACTCGTTAAGACCGGGGATTCATTATAGAATAATTCCCGCTCCCGGGGGCGTCCCCACGGCCCTCGCTCAGAACAGTCCATGAACCTCTCGCCTCTCTCGCCTCCAAACACTCTCCGCCGCCTTGAACTGCGCCTGCTCGCTGCCGTTTTCTGCCTCGGCGCCTGCACGCCGGTTGCTGCCAAGTCGCCGCCCGCACCCTCCGGCCGAGAAATCACCGAAAAGAAGAACACCCTGAAGGAGGTGCGCACGCAGATCGACGTCTTGCGTAAGGACATGTCGCGTGCCGAAAACAAGCGCGCCAGCGTCGCTGACCAGTTGCAGGCGGTGGAGCGCGAGATTTCCGGCACCCAGCGTGACCTGCTCGCCCTCTCGCGCCAGCGCGGCGCGCTGCAGAACACCCTGCGCGAAATCAATGCCCAGGCACGCGAACTGGAAGGCCGCCTGAACGGCCAGCAGGAACGCCTGGCCGGGCTGGTCTATCGCCAGTATATCCAAGGCAACCCCGACGCCTGGCACGTACTGCTGAGTGGCCAGAACCCGAACCAGAGCAGCCGCGACCTGTATTACCTGGCGGCAATCGGCAAGGCGCGCAGCGCCCTGGCGCAGGACATGGAAGACACCTTGCAGCGCAAGAAGGCGCTGGCCGCGACCAGCCGCGAACGCGAACGCGAGCTGGCGGGAATCGAGACAAAACAGAAGGCGGAACAGGAAAAACTGTTGGCGCAACGCGCCCAGCGCAAGGCGTTGATGGACAGGATCTCTGCCCAGATCGCGCAACAGCGGCGGGAAATCGGCAACCTGCAGCGCGACGAAAAACGCCTGAGCCAGCTCGTCGACCGCCTGCGCCGCAACGCCATCCCGCGCCCGACCGTACCACGCAAGCCAGCAACAACGGGCAAGGCGCCCGCGCCCGAAATTCGTAACGAACGCCTGCCTCAGGCCACGCCGGGTGGCAACTTCGCCCGTCTGCAGGGTCGTCTGCGCCTGCCGGCACAAGGCAGCATCAGTAACCGCTTCGGCAGTGCCCGCCAGGAAGGCAGCACCTGGAAAGGGCTATTCATCCGTGCCGCGCAAGGCGGCGAGGTGCGCGCCATTGCTGCCGGCCGCGTGGTTTTCGCCGACTGGATGCGCGGTTTCGGCAACCTGATCATCGTCGATCACGGCGACGGCTACCTGTCGATTTACGGCAACAACGACGCCGTGCTCAAACAGCTCGGCGACACCCTGCACGGCGGCGAAGTGATCGCGGCGGTGGGCAACAGCGGTGGCAATCCGGAATCCGGTTTATACTTCGAATTGCGCTATCGGGGACAACCGATCGACCCCCTGAAATGGGTCAATCTCAAATAGGCTCTACGTGGAGAAAATGGATGGGTAAGTTGAAACAGGCCGGTCTGCTTTGCGCAGGACTGCTCGGGGGAATACTGATCAGCCTGCAGTTCTCCGCGCTAGCCGAAAAGGAAGTCCGCAGCAACCTGCCAATCCAGGAATTGCGCACCTTTGCCGAGGTGTTCAACGCCATCAAGCAAGGCTACGTCGAACCGATCGACGACAAAAAACTGATCACGCACGCCATCAGCGGCATGCTCTCCAACCTCGACCCGCATTCGTCCTACCTCGACACCGATGCCTACAAGGATCTGCAGGTCGGCACACAGGGCGAATTCGGCGGACTGGGCATCGAAGTCGGCATGAAGGACGGTCTCGTCGAAGTCATCTCACCGATCGAGGACACGCCCGCCTATCGTGCCGGCATTAAATCCGGCGATCTGATCTTCAAACTCGATGACACGCCGATCAAGGGACTCACCCTGTCGGACGCTGTCAAACGCATGCGCGGCAAGCCGAAAACACAGATTCGCCTGTCGATCCTGCGCAAGAACGAAGCAAAACCGCTGGAAATCAGCCTGACACGTGAAATCATCAAGGTGCAGAGCGTCAAATCCAAGCTCCTTGAAGAGGGTTACGGCTATCTGCGCATCACCTCTTTTCAGGAAAACACCGGCACGGCGCTGACCAAGCATCTGAACGACCTGTACAAGACCGAACCGCTCAAGGGACTGATCCTCGACCTGCGTAACAACCCGGGCGGCCTGCTGCATACCGCGGTCGGCGTCTCCGCCGCCTTCCTGCCGGGCAAGACCCTCGTCACCTCGACCGACGGACGCACGCCGGACGCCAAGCGGCAATTCATGACCACGCCGCAGGACTATCTGCACGGCATGCGTGACGACTACATCCGTACGCTCCCGGCCGAAACGCGCAGCGTGCCGATAGTCGTCCTGATCAACGGCGGATCGGCATCGGCCGCCGAAATCGTCTCCGGCGCACTGCAGGATCACAAGCGCGCGGTTCTGCTCGGCACCACCAGTTTCGGCAAGGGATCGGTGCAATCCGTCCTGCCCCTGCCCGGCAACACCGCCATCAAGCTGACCACGGCGCGCTATTTCACTCCATCCGGGCGCTCGATCCAGGCCAAGGGCATCGAGCCGGACATCGTTGTCGAGGAAAAGGCCAACGGCACCTCGGCGCTACACCTGCGCGAAGCCGACCTCGAACGCCATCTGGAAAACAACAAGGACGACGGCAAGAACAGCGCAGCGCAAGGCAAGGCAACGGGCAAAATGCCCGTCAAGGGGAAAACGCCGCCACCCAAGGACGACGACGACAGCGTAGAGACGCCGAACCGCGAACTGGCGGCGAAGAACGATTACCAACTGAGCCAGGCGCTCACCCTGCTCAAGGGGCTGCACATCATGCAGAAAAAACCCTGAGCGGCAATTCGCGGACACATTCGCCCCCATGAAACCCCTGCCCCCCGCGCATAAACCGGCACCGCTACGCAAGCAGCGGACACTTCAGTTCGCCGAACTGCCGCCGGACCAGGTTCCGGCCGCCGCCGACTTTCTCGAAAGGCTCGGGCAGATTGACATTACCACGCACCCGGAAAGCCGAAGCATCGACATCGGCTACGACCTATACACCCATTCGCTGCAGGAGGTCGAGGACGCGCTGCAGGAGCAGGGCTTTCATCTGCAGAGCAGCCTGCTCAACAAACTGATGCGCGCCTTGTATTACTACGTCGAGGAAACCGAGCTGCACAACCTGGAAGCCCCCGACCATCCGCTGAAAAAGTCGCAGAGCGAGGTTTATACGCAGGTCTGGGAAAAACATCCGCACGGCGATCACGACGATACCCCGCCGGAATGGCGGGAATACAAGTAACCCGGGCAAGACACACTGACCACTGGCCCCGTCGCCGCCCGCCTCTTTTCCTGCCGATGAACGACGAGCAACTCCTGCGTTACAGCCGCCATATCCTGCTCGACGAAATCGGCATCGAGGGACAGGAACGCCTGCTTGGCGCGCACGCGCTGATCGTCGGCGTCGGCGGGCTGGGCTCGCCGGCGGCGCTCTACCTGGCCTCGGCCGGAATCGGCCACCTCACGCTGGCCGATGGCGACACGGTCGAAGCAAGCAACCTGCAGCGCCAGATCCTGCATACGCCGCAACGTCTGGGCCAGAACAAGGCGGTCTCCGGACGCACCGCCCTGACGCAGATCAATCCGCACCTCCGCATCGACGCCCTCGCTTTGCGCCTCGCCGGCAAGGCGCTGGAAGAACAAGTCGCCGCAGCCGACGTGGTGCTCGATTGCTGCGACAACTTCGTCACCCGCCATGCCGTCAACCGTGCCTGCGTCCGGCACAAGGTGCCTCTGGTTTCCGGCGCGGCCATCGCCTTTACCGGCCAGCTGGCGGTATTCGACCCGCGCCGGCCGGATGCGGCGTGTTACCACTGCCTGTTTCCGGAAGGCGAAGACGTGGAAGAAACGCGCTGCGCGGTAACGGGCATTTTCGCGCCGCTGACCGGCATCATCGGCGCCATGCAGGCGGCGGAAGCGCTGAAGATCGTCAGCGGCGCCGGCCAGGCGTGCGTCGGGCAACTGCTGCTGCTCGACGCCCGCAGCATGACGCCACGCCCGGTGAAATTCGGCAAGGATCCGCACTGCCCGGTATGCGGAAATTTTGCTTTAGGCACATCCGGAAACCAGTAAGCACGCCACTTTCCACGCAACAAGGGCGCAGACCGCCTGTTTACGAGCCTTCCCGGCCACAAGGGCGCAGCACGAGGCGCAGTTCGCTGCCAACCGACCGCACGTCGCGCACCTCCAGGCGATGTTTTTCCTGCAGCGAGGTCAGCACCGGCAGATCAAACAGACCATGTGCCGTATTCCCGAGCAGGCAGGGTGCCATGTAGAGCAGGATTTCATCGACCAGCCCGGCGGCCAGCAGCGCGCCGTTCAGCCGCGCCCCGGCCTCGACATGCAGCTCATTGACACCGCGCTGCGCCAGGGCCTGCAGCAGGGCAGGCAGATCGACCTGCCCACCGGCAGCGGGCAGGGAGACGATTTCCGCCCCCTGGGCGCGCAACGCAGACATGCGCCCGGCATCGGCACAGGCCGTCGCCAGCAGGAGATTGCCACCGTCGAACACCCGGGCCTGCGGCGACAATTCCAGGCGGCTGTCGACGATCACCTTCAAGGGCTGGCGCGCGCCTTCCACGCCGCGCACGTTGAGCTGCGGATCATCGTGACGCACCGTGCCGATCCCGCTCAGGATGGCACAGGCACGCGCCCGCCAGCGATGCCCGTCATGCCGCGCCGCCGCGCCGGTAATCCATTGACTGCTGCCGTTTTCAAGCGCTGTCTTGCCGTCCAGGCTGGAGGCCAGTTTCAGGCGCAGCCACGGACGCCCGCGCGCCATGCGCGCGACAAAGCCGGGGTTGAGTTCGCGTGCCTCGTCGGCCAGCAAACCGCAGGCCACATCGATACCGGCAGCACGCAAACGCGCCAAGCCGCGCCCGCAAACCTCCGGATTGGGATCTTCCATGGCGGCGACGACACGCGTCACCCCGGCGGCAATCAGGGCATCGGCGCAGGGCGGCGTGCGCCCGTAATGACTGCACGGTTCAAGGCTGACGTAGGCCGTCGCCCCGGCAGCGGCAGAGCCGGCGGCCTGCAAGGCATGCACCTCGGCGTGCGGCGAACCGGCGCGTTGATGCCAGCCCTCGCCGACGATTTTCCCGTCCCTGACCAGCACGCAGCCGACACGCGGATTGGGCGCGGTCGAATACAACCCGAGCGCCGCCAGACGCAAGGCGCGCGCCATGAAGCGGTGATCGGCGGCGGCGAACATGGGCGGCACGCTGTCAGTCACTGGAAAACTGCCGGATATCCCGTCATTCCCGCGAAAACAACCGCAGGAAGAACGGAACCGGAAAAAGGCCCCGCAGATGAGCGCAAGAAATACAGCGCAAATACCCCGGGGCGGCGAAACCAGAGGCGCTCCATTAGATTCCGGAACATGCTCGGAACGACGGAAATGTTCATCTGTTCACTGATTTTTCTTGGTGTAACTTTGTGCTCTTCGTGGCTTGGTGGTTAAGCATTGCTTCTACCGGCCTCGCCGCGGCGCCGGTCGCGATACTTCGCGCACCAGGTCGGAGAATTCGTCGACCGCTTCGAAATTGAGATAAACCGAGGCGAAACGCACATAGGCCACGGTATCCATTTTTTTCAGCTCGCGCATGACCATGCCGCCCAGCTTTTCGGAGGCGATCTCGCGCTCGCCGAGCGCCAGCAACTTCTCCTCGATGCGTGTCAGCGCCGCATCGACGGCTTCGGTGGTCACCGGGCGCTTGCGCAAGGCCAGCCAGAAACTCGCCGCCAGCTTGTCACGCTCGAATTCAACGCGCGAACCATTTTTTTTCACCACCTGCGGCAGGCGGATTTCCGCCCGCTCGTAGGTTGAAAAGCGTTTGTCACAGATCAGGCAGCGGCGGCGACGGCGCACCGCATCGCCATCCTCATTGACCCGCGTATCGGCCACCGTCGTTTCCAGCGCGCCGCAGAACGGACATTTCATGGGCTAAAACCAGTGAGGAGTGAGGAGTAAAGAGTAAGGAGGAAACAAGCTCTCCAACCGCCACTATACGGCAGCGAAAGAATCGGTTTCACGAAGAGTCGAGCTCCGACGGTTTTCACTCATCTCCCCTCACTCTTCTCTCCTCACTGCTGCATACGACGCATCAAGCGCCGTACACCGGGAACTTCTTGCACAGCACGGACACTTCACCGCGCACACGCGCCAGCACAGCGTCGTCGTTCGGCGCATCGAGCACGTCGGCGATCAGGTGGGCAACGATTTCGGCCTCGATCTCGGTAAAGCCGCGCGTCGTCATCGCCGGCGAACCGATACGGATGCCGGAAGTCACCATCGGCTTTTGCGGATCGTTCGGAATGCCGTTCTTGTTCACCGTGATGTGCGCCTTGCCCAGCGCGGCTTCGGCCTCCTTGCCGGTGATGTTCTTGGCACGCAGGTCGAGCAGGAAGACATGCGACTCGGTACGCCCGGAAACAACGCGCAGGCCGCGTTCTTCCGACAGCACCCGTGCCATGACGCGCGCATTGGCCAGCACCTGTTCCTGATATTCGACGAATTCCGCCGAAGCCGCTTCCCTGAAAGCAACGGCCTTGGCCGCAATGACGTGCATCAGCGGGCCGCCCTGCAGCCCGGGGAAGACCGCCGAGTTGATCGCCTTCTCGTGTTCGGCCTTCATCAGGATAACGCCGCCGCGCGGCCCACGCAGGGTCTTGTGTGTGGTCGAGGTCACGACGTCGGCAAACGGTACCGGATTCGGGTAGCAGCCGGCAGCGATCAGCCCGGCATAGTGCGCCATATCCACCCAGAAAATGGCACCGACGGCCTTGGCCACCTTGGCAAAGCGCTCGAAATCGATGCGCAACGCATACGCCGAGGCGCCGGCGACAATGATGCGCGGCTTGTGTTCGCGTGCCAGCGCTTCCATCTTGTCGTAGTCGATCTCTTCCTTGTCGTTCAGGCCGTAGGAAACGACGTTGAACCATTTGCCGGACAGGTTGAGCGGCATGCCGTGCGTCAGATGGCCGCCCTCGGCCAGGCTCATGCCCATGATCGTGTCGCCCGGCTTGGCAAAAGCCATCAGCACCGCCTGGTTGGCCTGCGAGCCGGAATTCGGCTGCACGTTGGCGCAATCGGCGCCGAACAGCTTTTTCAGCCGGTCGATAGCCAGCTGCTCGGCCACATCGACGTATTCGCAGCCGCCGTAGTAGCGTTTGCCCGGATAGCCTTCGGCATACTTGTTGGTCAGCTGCGAACCCTGCGCTTCCATGACCGCCTTGCTGACGTAGTTCTCGGAAGCGATCAGTTCGATATGATCTTCCTGACGCCGGTTCTCGTTCTCGATCGACTTCCAGAGTTCGGGATCAACTTTAGCCAGGGTATCTTTTGCGGAAAACATCGTATGCCTCACAAGCCATTGAAAAGTAGCCGATTGTAACATGCCGGAACCCTGCCGCCGTGTAGCGGCAAGAGGACAAGACCCTGTTTTTACTGCCCCAACACCGGGCAGACGATTAAAATGCGACACCTTTTTCGCTATTGCTTCAACTTTCGAAAAACCGTTGCCGCCCGCCGCCAAGGATCGCCCATGAATTTTCTTCTCGCCCTGTCGCGCCGCATCGACGCCGCCACCACCGCCGTCGGCCGCACCGCCGCCTGGCTGGTTCTCCTCGTCGTGCTGATCAGCGCCGGCAACGCCCTGCTGCGTTATGCCTTCAATTTCAGCTCGAATGCCTATCTGGAAATCCAGTGGTATCTGTTCGGCCTGATCTTTCTCGCCTGCGCCGGCTACACCCTGCTGAGCAACGAACACGTGCGCATCGACATCGTTTGCACGCACCTTAACCGGCGCACGCAAATCTGGATCGACCTCTTCGGCCTCGTCTTCTTTCTCGCGCCGACCGCCGTCCTGGTCATCGCCCTCTCCTGGCCAGTCTTCCTCGCCGCGTGGCGCTCGGGCGAAATGTCCAACAGCGCCGGCGGGCTGATGCTCTGGCCGGCGCGCCTGATGCTGCCGGCCGGCTTTTTCCTGCTCCTGCTGCAGGCGTTCTCCGAATTCATCAAGCGCATCGCCTTCCTGCAGGGCCGGATTCCCGACCCGGCGCCAAAGAAGGAAACGCCGGAGGAAGAACTGGCCGCCGACCTCGCCGCCCGGCAGGAGAACGCTGCATGAGCGCCTTCGTCATCGCCAACATGGCGCCCCTGATTTTCGTCGCGCTGATCGTTTTCCTGCTCCTCGGCTTCCCCGTCGCCTTCGCCCTGGCCGCCAACGGCATCGTCTTCGGCCTCATCGGCATCGAACTCGGACTGCTCCAACCCGAACTGTTCCAGGCACTGCCCGACCGCCTGTTCGGCGTGATGAACAACGAAACCCTGCTCGCCGTTCCTTTCTTCACTTTCATGGGGCTCGTTCTCGAACGTTCCGGCATGGCCGAGGACCTGCTCGAAACCATCGGACAGCTATTCGGCCCGGTACGCGGCGGACTGGCCTACGCCGTCATCTTCGTCGGCGCGCTACTGGCGGCAACGACGGGCGTGGTCGCCGCCTCGGTCATTTCGATGGGCCTTATCTCGCTCCCCATCATGCTGCGCTACGGCTACGACAAACGATTAGCCTGCGGCGTCATCGCCGCCTCGGGCACCCTGGCGCAGATCATCCCGCCCTCGCTGGTACTGATCGTCATGGCCGACCAGCTCGGCAAATCCGTCGGCGAAATGTACAAGGGCGCCTTCATTCCCGGGCTGACCCTGACCGCACTCTACCTCGCCTACGTCGCTCTGCTCGCCATCTTCCGCCCGCAGCAGGCGCCGGCATTGCCGGCCGCCGCCCGCAACCTGCGCGAAACGGATGGGCGCAGCGGCGTACGCTCGCTACTCGTGCTGACCCTGATCGCCGGCACCGCCGCCGTCGCTTTCGCCCTCACCCGGCCGCCGGAAACCGCCAGCGACGCACGCATTGTCCTCGGTCTGCTGGTCGGAATCTGCACGGCTTTTCTCATTGCCCTGCTGCAGCGCGCGCTGGCCCTGCGCCTGCTCTCCAGTCTGGCCGAAAAAGTGACCTTCGTGCTGATCCCGCCGCTGGCGCTCATTTTTCTCGTCCTCGGCACCATCTTTCTCGGCATCGCCACGCCGACCGAAGGCGGCGCCATGGGCGCCACCGGCGCACTGCTCATGGCCCTCGGCCGCCGCCGCCTGAATCTCGCCCTGCTGCGCCAGGCCATGCAGGGCACGGCCAAACTGACCACCTTCGTGGTCTTCATCCTGCTCGGTGCCCGCATCTTTTCCCTGACTTTCTACGGCGTCGACGGCCACCTCTGGATCGAACACCTGCTCGCCAATCTACCGGGCGGACAACTCGGTTTCCTGCTCGTCGTCAACCTCCTCGTTTTTCTGCTCGCCTTCTTCCTCGACTTCTTCGAGCTGGCCTTCATTGTCGTCCCGCTGCTCGGCCCGGTGGCCGACAAACTCGGCATCGACCTCATCTGGTTCGGCGTGCTGCTCGGCGTCAACATGCAGACCTCCTTCATGCACCCGCCGTTCGGCTTCGCCCTGTTCTTCCTGCGCTCGGTTGCGCCGAAAACGGTCAAGACCAGTGACATCTACCGCGGCGCAATTCCCTTCGTACTGCTGCAGATCGTCATGGTCGGACTGATCATTGCCTGCCCGCAACTCGTCACTTTCGGCCTCG
>CAYTWY010000044.1:0-13831 GCA_964440925.1 uncultured Propionivibrio sp.
GAATTCTGTTCCGCGCCGGAGGGCAGCTCGATCATAACATCTTTGCCATCGCGCCGCACCTGCACCAGAAGCTGCAAAGCCCCCTTCAGTTCCTTGGCCTGCCGGCCGCCATTATTTACTACCAGCATCCGGTAGCGGTATTCTCCGGCGACACCATCCGGATCAACGCGCAGATGGCTGATCTTGACGCCGATTTCATCGCCCAGGACAGCCGATGGCATCAAGCCTTCAAAAAAGGCCAGATCCTGCTTGAGGGCCGCATTTTCCAGCTCCAGCGATTTGACATAGCGCGACAATTGCTGCTGCGCGGCGCGCTCGATCTGCAGGCTGCTTTCCCCCGAGCCAGCAACACTGCGCAGCTTGGTCAGCTCGGCATCGAGTTCCATGACATAGTTTCTCAGCGCCTGGATTTCGCGCGCCGACTCGTTGCTGTCAAATCCGGCGAAACGCCGCCCGGCATCGTAAATCCATGCCGCCAAGGCCAATGAAAGCGACAAGACGACGATCGCCCCCAGCGCACGCCAATACCACGCCACATGCGTCCTGATCGCCAGGCGCGGCGCACTGATGCCGAAGCGCTGACGCAGGCGCTTCAGCTTTATGGCAGCACTGGAAGTTGCCATAATCCATCGGTTTCCGGAAGACCGAACATGATGTTCATGTTCTGCACTGCCTGCCCGGCAGCGCCCTTGACCAGATTGTCAATCACCGAGAGAACCACCAGCGTATCGCCGTCTTGCGGCCGATGCACGGCGATCCGGCACAGGTTGGCGGCACGCACCGAACGCGTTTCCGGATGCGACCTGGCCGGCATGACATCGACAAAGGGCTCCTGCGCATAACGCGTCTCGAACAGCGCCTGAAAATCCGCCTCCTTGACAATGCGCGCATAAAGCGTCGCGTGAATGCCGCGAATCAGCGGCGTCAGATGGGGGACGAAAGTGAGTCCGGCCGGCTTGCCGGCCAGGCGCGATAAACCCTGCCGTATTTCGGGAAGATGGCGATGACCGGGAACGCCATAGGCCTTGAAATTATCAGCCGCCTCGGAAAACAGCGAAGAGACTTCCGCCTTGCGCCCGGCACCGGAAACGCCCGACTTGGCATCGGCAATCAAATGCCCGACATCGACCAACCCGGCCTCGACCAGCGGCAGAAAGCCGAGTTGCACCGCCGTCGGATAGCATCCGGGATTAGCCACCAGCCGCGCTTCGCGGATGGCGCTGCGATTGACTTCCGGCAGACCATAGACGGCCCGCTCGATCCATTGCGGGCAGGCATGCGCCATGCCGTACCATTTTTCCCATTCGGCAACGTCCCGGATCCGGAAATCCGCTGCCAGATCAATGACCCGCACGCCAGCATCAAGCAATGCCGGTGCCTGCCGCATGGCCACCCCGTTCGGCGTGGCAAAGAAAACCACATCGCAAGCCTTCAGATCGACAACGGCGGGGTCCTCAAAAACGAGATCGACGCGTCCACGCAAGCTGGGAAACATCGACGATACAGCGGTCCCCGCATCGCCGCGCGAAGTGATGGCCACCACCTGCGCCACAGGGTGCTGCACCAGCAGACGTAAAAGCTCGACCCCGGTATACCCGGTCCCCCCAACAATTCCAACCTTGATCATCTTGTTCTCCAAACAAGAGGGCAATGATAAACCAAACCGCGCCCGGCAAAAACACAAAAACCGCCCGAAGGCGGTCTTTGCTGGAAAGCGGACATACTGCCGCGCTTAACGCTTGGAGAACTGCTTGCGCCGGCGCGCTTTGTGCAAACCGACTTTCTTACGCTCGACTTCACGCGCATCGCGCGTCACGAAACCGGCCTGCGACAACACGGATTTGAGCGCGGCGTCATATTCGATCAGTGCGCGCGTAATGCCATGGCGCACCGCGCCAGCCTGACCCGATTCTCCGCCGCCCGACACATTGACACGAATATCGAAGCCAGCGGTCTGCTCAACCAGTTCCAGCGGCTGGCGAACGATCATGCGCCCCGTGACACGCGAGAAGAACTCGTCAACCGGCTTGCCGTTAACCACGATGTTGCCCGAGCCGCGCTTCATGAATACGCGAGCTACGGCGCTCTTGCGACGGCCAGTGCCGTAGTAGAAATTTTCAGCCATTTCGACCCCTTAGAGTTCCAGAACTTTCGGCTGCTGAGCCGTGTGCGGATGCGCATTTCCCGCATAGCACTTCATCTTCTTCAGCATGGCGTAACCCAGCGGACCTTTCGGAAGCATGCCTTTCACGGCCTTCTCGAGAACACGTCCGGGGAAACGCTGCTGCATCTTGGTAAAGCTCGTTTCGTAAATCCCGCCGGGGAAACCCGTGTGGCGATAATAAACCTTGTCTTCGGCCTTGTTTCCGGTTACGCGCAACTTCTCCACGTTGGTCACAACGACGAAATCGCCGGTATCCACGTGGGGCGTAAACTCGGGCTTATGCTTACCGCGCAGGCGGCGAGCAATCTCGGTTGCGAGGCGGCCAAGCACCTTGTCGGTAGCATCGACAACAAACCACTCGCGCTTCACCTCGTGCGATTTTGCGGAGAAAGTCTTCATTTAAATACGCCGTCCTTGTATGCCTAATAACGGAAAGCCGGGCATGATATTGCAAAACAACAAGGCCTGTCAATGATTGTTTTATTCCTGACAGATCCACGAAACCCGAATCTTAAGAAAGAAACCGGAACAGCCCGGACTCCGCACACGGCAAAAATGCGGTGCGACACTCATCTGGCGCCCCCGCGCCGCAGAATATCACGCGCCTGCACCGCGGTCCTGACCTGTGTTCCGCCGATAGGGCAAAAATAATTCACGAAAAGTTCGATCGGATACCTGCTCCCTTTGCGGATGTCCTGCCACTTGTCGTTGCGCGACCTGGCCCACGAACCATCTGAACGGCCGGAAGCGTAAAACCGCCGCTCTCCGGTAGTACAGCGCATCCCTTCATAACTGACGTTCCGCGCCCCTTCCGAACTGATCGCCACCAGAACATAGCGAATCACCTCGTCGTTGCCGACAGATAGCGTTTTCCCGTCGATCAGGTACTGCGTATACGGATCATCCCCCACAGCAAACGGAATCAGATCAACCTTCTCCGGGAAAGGCGGCAACTCCAACGCACTCTCCACAAACTGTTTCTTGTCTTCTTCATCGAGAAGAAAGGCTTGCGCCTGAATACTGAGCAGAGCCAGCGCAAAAAACCCGCACCGCCGCAGCAGCAGCAACAGATTCGCTGACAAAAGACACGGCATCGGCTATTCCTCCGCAACCGCCCCGCCATGATGCGGGACACGCAACGACTCGCGCCGGACGCGCCGATGATCGGCATCGAGAAAGCGTGCCAGCTCGTTCAGCGCCTGCTCATAAACATGGCGCTTGAATTCGATCACGTCGTCAAGCGAGACCCAGTAATTATTCCAGCGCCAGGCGTCGAATTCGGGATGATCGGAAGCACGCAGGGAAACGTCGCTGTCGCGACCAACCAGGCGAAGCAAGAACCAAATCTGCTTCTGACCCCGGTAACTTCCCCGCCATTCGCGCTTGACCCAATGCACCGGCACATCGTAACGCAGCCAGTCCTTCGTTCGCCCGAGGATGCTCACATGCTCCTGGAGCAGACCGACTTCTTCGTGGAGTTCCCGATACATCGCCTGTTCCGGGGTCTCGCCCCGCTTGATGCCTCCTTGGGGAAACTGCCACGAATGCTCACGAATCCGCTTACCCCAGAACACCTCGTTCTTTGCGTTACACAAAATGATGCCGACGTTCGGGCGATAGCCTTCGCGGTCCAGCATTTCAATACCTGCTCAATTTGTTTGGTTACCGGCATTCTTCCATACTTCAAATGGATTGGAAAGCTCGCACCGCAAAGAAACGCAGTTTCATACTCAAGCAAGGCAGCGTCTTGTAAAATCGCTCCTTTGCCCAAAGAAACCGACACCCCATGCGCACCACGAAATTTTTCATCTCCACGCTCAAGGAAGCTCCCTCCGACGCCGAAATCGTCAGCCACAAGCTCATGCTGCGTGCTGGCCTCATCAAACGCCTGGCAGGCGGTATTTATACCTGGATGCCGCTGGGGCTGCGCATCCTGCGCAAGGTGGAAAACGTCGTACGCGAAGAAATGAACCGCGCCGGCGCCATCGAACTGTCGATGCCCGCCGTACAGCCGGGCGAGTTGTGGCAGGAATCGGGACGCTGGGATAAATACGGGCCGGAACTGCTGCGCTTCAAGGATCGCCACCAGCGCGACTTCGTCGTCGGCCCGACGCACGAGGAAGTCATCACCGATGTCGTGCGCCGGGAAATCAAGAGCTACCGCCAGCTGCCCCTGCATTTCTACCAGATCCAGATCAAATTCCGCGACGAAATCCGGCCGCGTTTCGGCGTCATGCGCGGGCGCGAATTCCTGATGAAGGATGGTTATTCGTTCCACACCTCCTTTGAGGATCTGCAGCGCGAATACCGCAACATGTTCGACACTTACGCGCGCATTTTCACGCGCCTTGGCCTGCAGTTCCGCGCCGTCGCGGCTGACACCGGATCGATCGGCGGCACCGGCTCGCATGAATTCCACGTCCTTGCCGATTCGGGCGAAGACGCCCTCGCCTACTGCCCCACTTCCGACTACGCCGCCAACGTCGAACTGGCCGAAGCGCTCACCCCGGCCGTGCCACGCGGCGCGGCGACCGAAACCATGACCAAGGTCGCCACCCCGAACAAGACGCGCTGCGAAGACGTCGCCGAATTTCTCCAGCAACCGCTCAAAAAGACCGTCAAGGCCATCGCCGTCATGCACGACGACGAGTTCATCCTGCTGCTCCTGCGCGGCGACCATACGCTGAACGAGATCAAGACCGGCAAGCTGCCCGGTCTCGATCCGTTCCGCTTTGCCACCGATGCCGAAGTCGAGCGTTTCCTCGGCTGCAAGCCGGGCTATATCGGCCCGGTTGGCATCGATGCCAACACGGTGCGGGTGATCGCCGACCGCACGGTGGCCACCATGGACAATTTCGTCTGTGGCGCCAACGACGCCGGCTTTCACCTCACTGGCGTCAATTTCGGCCGCGACCTGCCCGAACCGAGCCTCGTCGCCGACATCCGCAACGTCATCGCCGGAGACCCCTCGCCCGATGGCAAGGGCGCGCTCGAACTCTGCCGTGGCATCGAGGTCGGTCATATCTTCCAGCTGCGCAAGAAATACGCCGAAGCACTCAATTGCAGCTTCCTTGATGAAAACAGCCAAAGCCGAATCATGGAAATGGGCTGCTACGGCATCGGCGTCTCACGCATCGTCGGCGCCGCCATCGAGCAGCGGCACGACGAACGCGGCTGCATCTTCCCGCCGGCCATCGCACCGTTCGAAGTGTGCATAGTACCAATGGGCTACACCAAGAGCGGGGCGGTCAAAACGGCCACCGACGCACTTTACGCCGCCCTGCAAAACGCAGGCATCGACGTGCTGCTCGACGATCGCAACGAACGCCCAGGCGTCCTGTTCGCCGACATGGAGCTCATTGGCATCCCGCATCGCATTGTGGTCGGCGAGCGCGGTCTGAAGGAAGGACTGCTGGAGTACAAGGGGCGCAGCGACACCGACGCGCAGATGATTCCGGCCGGAGAACTCGTCGATTTCCTGAAAGGCAGGTTGTGCGCCGCCTAGCCCCTCTCCTCGTCGGTCTGCTCCTTCCCCTTGCCGTGCAGGCCGGCGCGCAGAAGTACGAACCGCTCTCGGCCAGAGTGCAAACCATGCTCTCGCGCGCCCTCGCCGACCAGGCGCCGCCAAAAAGTTCGTTCAGGAATCCGCTTGAAGCCGCCGACTGGCTTACCGAAATGTCACAGCGCCTCGGCCGGCGACTGCCCGACCACGACGGCCGCATCGAATTCCTGCGCGCCGTGCATTACGAAGCGACGCGCGCCGGTCTCGACCCCCAGCTCGTCATGGGACTCATCCAGGTTGAAAGCGGATTCAAGAAATACGCCGTTTCCTCCGCCGGCGCGCGCGGGTTCATGCAGGTCATGCCGTTCTGGATCAAACTGATCGGCCGCCCCGACGACAACCTCTTCCACCTGCGCACCAATCTGCGTTACGGCTGCACGATCCTGCGCCACTATCTCGACATCGAACGGGGCGACCTCTACCGTGCACTCGGCCGTTACAACGGCAGCCTCGGGCGACCGGAATACCCGAATCTGGTGAAAAGCGCGTGGCAGGGCAACTGGCTATACGCGCAGCAAATCGCGGCGGCCGGCTCGACCACCCGCCGATAGGGGCCTGGGCAAGCAAAAACACATACCTCTCGCCGGCAAGCCCGCCAGAGCACCCGATCCACACATTCTCCAGTCTCAGCGCAGACCGGGCATCATGCCTTTCATGCCGCGCATCAGTTTGGCCACACCCCCCCTAGAAAACTGCTTCATCATTTTCTGCGTCTGCTCGAATTGATTGAGCAAACGGTTTACTTCCTGCACCTGAACCCCGGCTCCGACGGCAATACGACGCTTGCGCGAGGCCTTGATGATCTGCGGGGCTCGGCGTTCGCCAGGCGTCATGGCATTGATGATGCCTTCAATACGCCGTATCGCCTTCTCCTCGCCACCTGCCGGCATCTGTCCTGCGGCCTGGGCAAATTGCGCCGGCAGTTTATCCAGCAGCGAAGAGAGGCCACCCATCTTGCGCATCTGCGCCACCTGCTCCTTGAAGTCGTCCAGATCGAAGCTTTTGCCCGATTTCAGTTTTTTGGCAAAGGCCAGCGCCTTTTCCTCGTCAATACCCTTCCGGGCTTCCTCGATCAGCGACAGTACGTCGCCCATGCCGAGTATCCGCGAGGCCATGCGCTCGGGATGGAACGGCTCGAGCCCCCCGAGCTTCTCGCCCACCCCGGCATACTTGATCGGTTTGCCGGTAACATGGCGCACGGAAAGCGCCGCGCCGCCGCGGGCATCACCATCGAGCTTGGTCAGCACCACGCCGGTCAGCGGCAACGTCTCGCTGAAGGCCTTGGCGGTATTGATCGCATCCTGACCAAGCATGGCATCGACGACAAACAGGGTCTCGATCGGTTTGAGCGCGGCATGCAGCTCGGCGATTTCACGCATCATCGCTGCATCAATCGACAGGCGACCGGCGGTATCGACCAGTAGCACGTCGTGGTAGTGCCTGCGCGCCCAATCAACCGCCTTGCGCGCGATATCGACCGGTCGCTCGCCCGCCGCCGAGGGGAAAAAATCGATTCCCGCCTGCGCCGCAACGGTTTGCAACTGTTCGATGGCGGCCGGACGATAAACGTCGCAGGAGACGACCAGCACTTTTTTCTTTTGCGTCTCGCGAAGCTGCTTGCCCAGCTTGCCCACCGTTGTCGTCTTGCCGGCACCCTGCAAACCGGCCATAAGAACGATGGCCGGCGGCGTGCAGGCCAGGTTGAGCGGACTGTTCGCCTCGCCCATCAAGGCCGTCAGTTCGCGATGCACGACTCCGATCAGCGCCTGCCCCGGGCTCAGCGAACCGATCACTTCCTCGCCGACCGCCTTCTCCTTCACCGCTGCAATCAACGCCTTCACCGCCGGCAAAGCCACATCGGCCTCCAGCAAAGCCATGCGCACTTCACGCAAGGCATCGGCAATATTGCTCTCGCTCAGCCGCGCCTCTCCACGCAAGGTTTTCATGACACGAGACAAGCGCTGGGTCAAATTGTCGAGCATAGGCATTCCGGCAGGGTGAGAAGATGGGAAAAAGGCGCGCTATTTTACTGCAGCGCACGGCCTTGTGCGCGCAACGCCATCGGCTCCGGGCACGGCCGAAGGGTCGTTTCACCCCTTGCCGGAGTCCGGAGGATGAATCCACCCCTCCGGCAATCTGCCATCGGCATACGCTGCCGCGCTTTTGCCTTTACAAACCGGCGCAGTCAATGCATTATCGGGAAATTGACATGAACGGGTCGTTGCATTCGATTTCTTGACTCCTTCCTGCGTCTTTTCAAGACTTATGGCAGCCAATCCCCAACAATCCACCCTCAGCGGTCTCGCCCGCGCGCTCGTTCAGGCCGGACGCATCAAGGAAGCGGAAGCCGAGAACCTGCTGACGCAGGCCACGGCCAACCGCAGCACGTTTGTCGAACAACTGGTCAATACCCGCAAGATCAACGGTGCGGAAATCGCCCGTTTTGCCGCCGACACCTTCGGTTATCCGCTGCTCGACCTGGGTGCTTTCGACGATGTCCACATCCAGAAATCAGCGGTCGACCGCAAACTGATCGCCACCCACCGGGTCATTCCGCTACACAAACGCGGCAACCGCCTGTCGGTGGCTATTGCCGACCCGACCAATTTGCGGGCGCTGGACGAAATCCGCTTCCAGACCGGAATGGCCGTCGATCCGATCATCGTCGACGAAACGCAACTGGCACCCCTCGTCACC
Organism: uncultured Propionivibrio sp.; assembly: GCA_964440925.1. GTDB lineage: Bacteria > Pseudomonadota > Gammaproteobacteria > Burkholderiales > Rhodocyclaceae > Propionivibrio. The sequence continues at coordinate 8,424 of CAYTWY010000044.1, forward strand.
AAACTTTCTGAATCGGCCGAGGAGACGCTCAAAACCCTGGCCAGCGAAGACATCAACCTCGAATTTTCCGATGAGGAAGGGCCGGAAAAAATCGACGATGCCGCCGCGCTTGAAGTCGACGACGCGCCGGTCGTCCGCTTCATCCAGAAAATGCTGCTCGACGCCATCAACGACGGCGCCTCGGACATTCATTTCGAGCCTTACGAAAAAAGCTATCGCATCCGCTTCCGCATCGACGGCGTACTGCGTGAAATCGCTTCCCCCCCCTTGGTCATCAAGGAAAAAATCGCTTCGCGCATCAAGGTCATTTCGCGCCTCAACATTGCCGAAAAGCGCGTTCCCCAGGACGGGCGCATGCGTCTGGTGCTCTCCAAAAGCCGCGCCATCGATTTCCGCGTCAGCACGTTGCCCACCATGTACGGTGAGAAAATCGTCCTGCGTATCCTTGACCCGAGCAGCGCCACCCTGGGCATCGAAGCCCTGGGCTACGAAGCCGATCAGAAAGCGCTCCTGCTCGACGCCATCAACCGTCCCTACGGCATGGTTCTGGTCACCGGGCCGACCGGTTCGGGCAAGACCGTCTCGCTCTATACCTGCCTCAACATCCTCAACAAGCCGGGAATCAACATTTCCACAGCCGAGGATCCGGCGGAAATTCCTTTGCCGGGGATCAACCAGGTCAACATCGACGACCGCCAGGGACTGACTTTTCCGGTCGCCCTGAAAGCCTTCCTGCGCCAGGACCCGGACATCATCATGGTCGGCGAAATCCGCGACCTGGAAACGGCCGAAATTTCCATCAAGGCGGCGCAAACCGGTCACATGGTGTTGTCCACCCTGCACACCAACGATGCGCCATCGACGCTGACCCGACTGATGAACATGGGCATCCCGACCTTCAACATTGCCTCCAGCATCCTGCTGATCACCGCCCAGCGCCTGGTGCGCCGTCTGTGCACCTGCAAGAAGCCGCTCGATGCGCCAACCGAGACCTTGCTCGACGCCGGTTTCAGGGAAACCGACCTGGATGGCAGCTGGACACTCTATGGCCCGGGCGAATGCGAACGCTGCAAGGGCAGCGGCTACAAGGGACGGGTGGGTCTGTACCAGGTCATGCCGGTAAGCGAGGCCATCCAGCGCATCATCATGAGCAACGGCACCTCCCTCGACATCGCCGAACAGGCCAGAAAAGAAGGCGTCAACGACCTGCGCCGCTCCGGCCTGCTGAAAGTCAAGCAGGGGCTGACCTCGCTGGAAGAGGTCCTGGGCAGCACCAACGTCTAAATCAGCAAGGGAAAATCATGGCGACAGCGACAAAACCCGCACGACGCGCACAGGAAGTCAAGGAATTCACCTTCCTCTGGGAAGGTAAAAACAAGGCGGGGAAAATCGTCCGCGGCGAACAGCGCGCCACCAGCGAGGCCGTGGTCAACGCCACTTTGCGCCGGCAAGGCATTCTGGTCGGCAAGATCAAGAAACAGAGCTTCCGCAGCGGCAGCAAGGTTACGGAAAAGGACGTCACCCTGTTTACCCGCCAGCTGGCGACGATGATGAAAGCGGGCGTTCCGCTGCTGCAAACCTTCGACATCGTCGGCCGCGGCCATGACAACCCGGCCGTCGGCAAGTTGCTGCTCGACATCAAGACCGACGTCGAGACCGGCAGCTCGCTGTCGCAGGCCTTCCGCAAGTTCCCCTTGTACTTCGACCCACTGTACTGCAACCTCGTCGGGGCCGGCGAACAGGCCGGCATCCTCGAAAGCCTGCTCGACCGTCTGGCGATGTACAAGGAAAAAATGCTCGCCATCAAGTCGAAAATCAAGTCGGCTCTATTCTACCCGGTTGCCATCATCATCGTCGCCTTCATCATTACCGCGGTAATCATGGTTTTCGTCATCCCCGCCTTCAAGGAAGTGTTCAAAAGTTTCGGCGCCGACCTGCCGGCACCGACACTGATCGTCATGGCCATATCCGATTTCTTCGTCGCTTACTGGTGGCTCATTTTCGGCGCGCTCGGCGGCGGCCTGTACGCGTTCTTCTTCGCCTGGAAGCGCTCGGAAGCGATGCAGTTTGCCATGGATCGGCTGTTCCTGCGCCTGCCGGTATTCGGCAGTCTGGTACGCAAATCGGTCATCGCGCGCTGGACAAGAACGCTATCGACGATGTTCGCCGCCGGTGTCCCGCTCGTCGAATCGCTCGAATCGGTCGGCGGCGCCGCTGGCAACTATGTCTACAAGGTCGGCACCAAACAGATCCAGAGCGAAGTCAGCACCGGCACCAGTCTCACGGCGGCAATGCAGAACAGCCAGCTCTTTCCCAACATGGTCACCCAGATGGTCGCCATCGGCGAGGAATCGGGCGCGCTCGACGGCATGCTCGGCAAGGTCGCCGACTTCTTCGAGGCCGAGGTCGACGATGCGGTCGAGGCGCTCTCCAGCCTGATGGAACCGATGATCATGGCCATTCTCGGCGTCCTCATCGGCGGCATGGTGGTTGCCATGTACCTGCCGATCTTCAAGCTGGGCGCGGTCGTCTGATGGACATGCTCTGGCTGGCGGATTTTTCCGCCCCGCAGATATTCATTCCCTTCTGCGCCCTGCTCGGGCTGATGGTCGGCAGCTTTCTCAACGTCGTCATCCATCGCCTGCCGAAAATGATGGAACACGACTGGCACTGCCAGTGTGCCGAACTGCGCGGCGAGCCCGCGCCGGCGTGCGAGACTCTGTCGCTGTCCCGGCCGCGTTCGCGCTGCCCGCACTGCGGGCAGCCGATCAGCGCCCTGGAAAACATCCCCCTCGTCAGCTGGCTGGCGCTGCGCGGCAAGTGTTCCGCCTGCCAGGCCGGCATTTCCGCACGCTATCCGGCAATCGAGTTGCTTAGCGCCACTCTCGCCGCCCTGACCGCGGCCCATTTCGGTTGCAGTACGGCGGGAGGCGGCGCCTTGCTGCTCATCTGGGCCCTCATCGCCCTCGCCGGCATCGATTTCGACACGCAACTGCTCCCCGATTCGATCACCCTGCCACTCCTCTGGCTCGGGCTTTTTTTCAACCTGTTCGGCACCTATACCGATCTGCACTCGGCGGTCGTGGGCGCCATCTCCGGTTATCTCGCTCTATGGCTGGTTTATTGGATCTTCAAGCTGGTCACCGGCAAGGAAGGCATGGGCCATGGCGATTTCAAACTGCTGGCAGCGCTCGGCGCCTGGCTCGGCTGGCAGATTCTGCCGCTGACCATTCTCCTCTCGTCGCTGGTCGGCGCCCTCGTCGGTATCGGCCTGATCGCACTGGCCAAACGCGGACGCCAGATTCCGATCCCCTTCGGCCCCTACCTGGCCATCGCCGGACTCATCGCCCTGTTTTACGGCAAGGAACTCACGCAAACCTACCTGCGCCTGATTTAATCTCTTGAAAACAGGGGGTTCGCCCCGATCTGTCGGATGTGCGGATCCCCGGAACGGTGCTCTTATCGGGTATAATCCCCTGTTTTCGCATCATTTTGAAGGTTAGCCATGCCGATCTACGCCTATCGTTGCGCTTCTTGCGGTTTTGCCAAGGATCATCTGCAAAAACTCAGCGATCCGGAATTACAGACCTGTCCCGGGTGCGGCCAGGAAAGCTACCGTAAGCAGCTCACCGCCGCCGGCTTCCAGCTCAAGGGAAGCGGCTGGTATGCGACCGACTTCAAGGGAAGCGGTTCGGGACAAACATCGGTTCCCGCGCCATCGTGCCAGGGATGCCCCGGAGCCGACGCGTGCGCAAACAACTGATCAAACGCTATTTCGTCACCGGACTGCTGATCTGGATTCCCCTCGCCATCACGGCCTGGGTCACTTTGCTGATCACCCGCATGGCCGACCAGTCGCTGCGACTGCTGCCCGAAACCATGCAGCCACACCGGCTGATCGGCTTTGACCTGCCTGGCACGGGCATCATCGTCACCCTGCTGGTCATTTTCGTCACCGGATTGTTTGCCGCCAATTTCATCGGCCAGCGAATGCTCAACTGGTGGGAGAAACTGCTTGACCGCATTCCGGTCATCAACACCATTTACAACGGCGTCAAGCAAGTCTCGGACACCCTGTTTTCGCCCTCCGGAAACGCCTTCCGCAAGGCGCTGCTGATCCGCTACCCGCACCAGAATTCACGTGCCATCGCCTTTCTCACCGGCACGCCCGGCGGCGACATCGTCCATCATCTGGAGAGCGAATACGTCAGCGTTTATGTCCCGACGACACCAAACCCGACTTCCGGTTTTTTCCTGATGCTGCCGAAAAGCGAAGTCATCGAACTGGACATGAGCGTTGACGAAGCACTGAAATACATCATTTCAATGGGCGTCGTCGCCCCTCCCGTACCCGACAACCTTGTATCAACACTCCCCTCCCACAACCCACCTGTGTAATTCCGGAACCAGCATGCGAACCCATTACTGCGGACAAGTCAATTCACAACATATCGGACAGAAAGTCTCCCTCTGTGGCTGGGCGCACCGCCGGCGCGACCACGGCGGCGTCATCTTCATCGACCTGCGCGACCGCGAAGGTCTGGCGCAGATCGTCTGCGACCCGGATCGCCCGGAGATGTTCAAGATCGCCGAATCGGTGCGCAACGAATTCTGTCTGCGCATCACCGGCAAGGTCCGCGCACGGCCGGCCGGAACGGTCAACCCCAACATGCCGAGCGGTGAAATTGAAATCCTCTGTCACGACATCGAGGTGCTGAATCCGTCCGTGACGCCGCCGTTCCAGCTTGATGAAGAGAACCTCTCGGAAACCGTCCGCCTGCAACATCGCGTCATCGACCTGCGTCGGCCGCAAATGCAGAAGAACATGCAGTTGCGCTACAAGACGGCGCGCGCCTTCCGCCGCTTCCTCGACGACGCCGGCTTCATCGACATCGAAACGCCGATGCTCACCAAGAGCACGCCCGAAGGCGCCCGCGACTATCTCGTGCCCAGCCGCGTTTGCCCGGGGATGTTCTTTGCCCTGCCGCAGGCCCCGCAGCAGTACAAGCAGCTGCTGATGATGTCCGGCATGGACCGCTACGTGCAGATCGCCCGCTGCTTCCGCGACGAGGACCTGCGCGCCGACCGCCAGCCCGAATTCACCCAGATCGACATCGAAATGTCGTTCGTCACGGCCGACGACGTCATCGAAACCGTCGACGGCCTGATCGCGCGCCTGATGCAGGCCGCGAACCTGCCCGCGCCGGAACTGCCGCTGCCGCGCATGACCTACCGCGAGGCCATGGACCGCTTCGGCAGCGACAAGCCCGACCTGCGCTTCGGCATGGAGATCGTGGACCTCGCCGACGTGTTCAAGGGCACCCAGTTCAAGGTCTTCGCGCGCGCGCTGGAAGGCGGCGGCGTGGTCAAGGCCATCAACGCCAAGGGCCTCGCCCATGCGCCCATCA